>JAHQVR010000192.1 GCA_019634245.1 Gammaproteobacteria bacterium | reverse complement strand
GACGAGATTGCCAAACTTGTCGAAAACGTCGGCGTCATGGAGGTTTCCGGGTTCAACCGTTATTGCATACAAGGTGATGGCAGTGAAGCGCTACTTGATAAGCTGGTGTGCGGCAAGCTACCCACCACTATTGGCAAGGTGCGCCTCTGTTATCTACTCAATGAGCATGGCCATGTGTTGGGTGAGGCTACCATCGCCAAGCTGGCCGATGAGCACTATTGGTATGGCTCTGCTGCAGCCGCTGAGTGGCATGATCGTGACTGGATAAACCAGTTCAAACCAGAATCAGTTCAACTGACTGAGATGACATCCAGCCATACGATTCTGGTTGTGGCGGGACCACAATCACGCGCTTTGCTACAGTCACTATCACCACGCAGTGATTGGTCAAAGGCGGCGTTTCCGTGGATGAGTGTTCAGCAAATGAATCTGGGGCATGCCAGTGTCACAGCCATGAGCGTTAGCTTTTCTGGAGAACTCGCCTACGAGCTGCATATTCCCAATGAACAACTCTACTTAGTATGGCAGCTTATCAACCAGGCTGGTCAATCGTTCAAGCTAACACGTTTTGGCTTGTACGCAACAGAATCCATGCGCCTGGAAAAAGGTTATCGGCATTGGAAAGCAGATTTGATCTATGAGCGAAACCCAATGGAATCAGCGCTGGATCGTTTTGTTGACTTAAGCAAGCCTGATTTTATTGGTAAATCCGCACTTGAGAAGGAGATAGATCGTGGGCCAAAAAAACTGTTCGTCACGTTAATTGTCGATTGCGATATCGCAGCAGCTCATGCCGGTGATTCGGTTTACTCAGGCGACGAATTAATCGGCACGGTAACCTCCGGTGGCTATGGTCATCGGACAAACAAAAATATCGCTTTTGCTTTTTTAAAACCTGATTTTGCAAACATTGGCACAGCACTCACCATAGACGTTCTTGGTAAACACTACCCCGCTGTCGTTTGCGAACCTTGTTTGTATGATCCCAGTAATAATCGAGTTAAAGCGTAATGGATCAGCCTCCAAACGCAAATCGCACAGTAAGCAAACCGAGACGTCGGTCAAAAACCAGCGCGCGCGATGCGATGCATGCCAAGCGCGCCAAAGCACCCGAGATTAACCCCTGCCCGCCTGGTCCCAGTGCCGGCCAATACAAGCCACTCACAGATAGTGATATCCAGCAAATTTACAAAAATGCGTTGAGAATATTATCGGATATCGGTATGGGTGAGGCACCACCGGCACTTGTAGAACAGGCAACAAAAAAAGGTGCACACGTAAACAACGCTGGCAGGCTTTGTTATCCGGAGCAAATGATAGAAGACACCATCGCGGGCGCTTGTAAAAAATTCACTCTACATGGCCGAGACAAACGTCATGACTTTGAAATTGGCGGGGACAAGGTATTCTTTGGCACCGGTGGCGCAGCTGTACAAACACTCGATTTAAATACACATCGCTACCGGGCAGCAACACTACGAGATCTTTATGATTTCACCCGTCTTGCCGACTTTCTGCCGAATGTCAGCTGGTTTACACGCTGTTGCGTTGCAACAGACGTCGCCGACATCATGGATCTTGATATCAATACCGCGTACGCACTACTGAAAGGCACAAACAAGCCTGTGGGTACGAGTTTCACTGTCGCTGATTCTGTCGATCCGATCATTGACATGTTCGATATCGCCTTAGGTGGTAAAGGAAAATTTAAAGAACGTCCTTTTTGCAAAGCCCATATCAGTCCGGTTATCTCGCCACTGCGTTATGGCGATGATGCTTTTGAGGTAGCGATGGCCGCGATGCAGCATCGTATGCCACTTAACAATATCATTGCAGCACAATCTGGCGCTACAGCACCAGCTACCATTGCGGGTATGCTTTCGTCAACACTTGCAGAGACATTGGCAGCGTTGCTTATGATCAATGTATTCGAGCCAGGTTATCCGATGATCTTTTCTAATTGGCCGTTTGTTATTGATTTACGCACGGGCTCATTTTGTGGCAGTGGTGGCGAAATTACCTTATTAAATTCAGCGTCCGCTCAACTCTCAAATTGGCTGGGCCTACCATCAGGCGCGGCGTCGAGTATGAGTGATGCAAAAGCAGTTGATGCACAGATGGGCTTAGAGAAAGCCATGTCATCACTGGGTGTGGGTCTGGCTGGATGCAATATGATTTACGAATCATCAGGCATGATGGCAAGCTTACTCGGAGCTTCGTTCGAGGCAATGGTTATCGACGACGAAATGCTATCTCAGGTGTACCGAATTCTTCGTGGCATAGAAGTCAATGAAGAGACTTTGGGCTTTGATGCTATCGAATCCGCCGTCTACGGCGAAGGGCACTTTTTGGGATCACAACACACGATGGACGCGATGCAGCGTGACTATTTCTGGCCAAGCACATTAACTGATCGAGACCAACCGTCCGTTTGGGAAGAACAAGGTGCAAAAGATATGTGGCAGCGTGCCAGCGAAAAAGCAAACGAGATTCTTGCAAATCACCAACCCCAATACATCAGCAGTGATGCAGATGCTGCTATTCGTCAGCAATTCAATATTTTGCTCGAGTAACCATCGAACTCTAAGTACAGATCAAGATACCACCCACCGAATAACAGCTGGGTTGCTGCAGATAAGAGACTGAAAGCTTTTTGCCACAACGGTATCCGAACCTAATAAACCGATTCTTATGGAGCTAGCATTCCTAAGCACGAGCATAATCTTCAGCGCAATTTTAGTTCGCGTATCTATCGATTCACCGAATAAACGTATCGTTGCGTAAATCATCCATGGCTTGCTGCAGCTCCTCTGTTGTATTCATCACTATCGGGCCGTGCCAGGCAATAGGCTCTTGTAGCGGTGCGCCTGAGATAAGCAAGAAACGCACACCGGACGGACCGGCTTGTACGGTTATCTCTTTGCCCGTACCAAATTGCACCAGTGTGCGATTGCCCGTCATATCGCGAATGTTGATTTCCTCACCGTTGAGTTCTTTCTCTACCAACACGCCACTTGGAGCTGACGCATCGACAAACTTCCCCGCTCCATCAAAAACGTAGGCAAACGCGTGGCGGTAGGTGTCGACTGGCAAGGTTTTTCTCACACCTGGCGGGATGCTGATATCCAAATATTGCGGGTCGGCGGCTATGCCATCAACAGGGCCAGTTTTGCCCCAAAAACTACCGATGATTATTTTTACACGTGTACCATCATCGTCAATAACCTCGGGAATATCATGCCCTTCTATATCCTGATAACGAGGTGCTGTCATTTTCAGGGATCCGGGTAAATTCGCCCAAAGTTGAAACCCATGCATCTGCCCTTGTGCATTCCCCTTGGGCATCTCTTGATGCAATATGCCCGACCCCGCTGTCATCCATTGAACGGATCCGGCCCCCAAGGTGCCTTGATTGCCCAGACTATCGCCATGATCGACTGTGCCACTTAGCACATAGGTAATTGTTTCTATGCCTCGATGAGGGTGCCATGGGAAGCCAGCTGAGTAGTCTTCGGGGTTATCGTTACGAAAATCATCGAACAACAGAAACGGATCGAATTTGCTCGGCTCATGGAAACCGAAGGCCCGATGTAATTTGACGCCAGCGCCTTCCAACGTGGCTTTGGCGGGGGTAGCAGATAAAACTGGCCTGAGCGACATGGGATGCCCCGTGAGTAGTATGGCTGAGAAGATCGATCAACCAAAAGCTGGCTGATCGAATTTACCAAGAGGCAAAGTATACCTCTACTCAGCTTTAAACATTTCGGCCTGAATCTCGATTTTTACCTCATCGCTGATATAAGGCGCATTGGCGCCAAGGCCCCACTCTGAACGATTAACACTCCCGGTCGCAGAAATCCCCACTACAGGTTTCTTGTTGAACGGGTGTTCCATTGCATTGTTGATAACCACATCTAAGGAAACCGGTTTGGTCATACCTTTGATTGTCAGGTCACCCATCATGACAAATGTCCCATCAGCATTTGCAGTTACACCACTACTGGAAAACGTGATATTGGGGTTGGCAGCTGTATCAAACCACTTGGCACCCGTAATATGATCATGAAAAATATCGGAGCCGGTAATAACACTGTCCGTTACGATATCCACCGCCACCGTGGATTTGCTTGGATCCTCCACGTCGAGGTCCATATCGACTGAGAATTCGTCGAATGCAAGGATAGGGTTGGATAAACCCAGATGATTATATTGAATGTGAATATACGCATGGGTTGGATCTACATTATAAGACCCAGACGGCACTGCGCTAAGATCAGCGGCGTTACTTATTCCCGCTACCAAAGAACCGGCGATAAAGGCCAGCGACAGTTTTACTCCAGACATTTCTAACTCCTGTTTTATGTTTACGATACTAGTATTCAAGAAACTTCGACCTTCCGAACCCAACCTTAGGCAACTGTCGCTGGTAAAAGTTTCAATAACCCTGACTAGGCCGTTGGCAGTCAATCTAGATTCGAATGGTTCCAAGCTGAAATATACCGAATAAACGTTCTCTTGTATCCAGCATGGACAGATTTTAAGCTGGGGATTCTGCCAAGACAATCGCTATCTCAGCAGCAGTGCTGGGGGTACGGAAAATTAGAAGAAAAGACACAGAAGATTGGACATAGAAAACTGGTCTAACTCACTCTCTTGAACGACCAGGCGAACCGAATAAAAGACCCTGCATTGTCAACTTATGTTTCAACTTTCTATTTTTAGGCTTTCATTAGTTTGCCAATCTATCAAAAAACGCGACTAGCGCATAGATAACTGTGAACATGTGCAAATGCGCCCTGCATAACCTTATATAGCAGGATCTACTGCTGTACTGTGGTGACTCCCTTCCATTGAGATGTAACGATGAAAGACAAAACAAATCGAGTAAACACAGGTAGACGCCAAGCCATCAAAACATTAGCCGGCACAACCGCTGCGGCAATGACAATTACTTCGCTACCTTCCCTGGCAACCACACCCCAGCAAGCAAGCCCGATATCTATTGAGGCAACGCTGGTAAGCATACCGGGTACCGATCAAGAAACACTCATACTGCGTAACCTCACAGACGAACCACTAGCCATTAGCCAATTTAAAGAGGCTCATTTGAAGTTTGATGGTGAGATCGTTGATTGCAGCGCTGTTTGCAAAAACGAAACACTTGTGATCCCGGCAAACGACGACATCATGGTGCACTTTAAGTCGGATAGCACAAGTCGACCCAATACAATGGCCAAGCATCTTGATGTACAAGCTGTTGTTAGTCGCCTACCCGAAGGTACCCGAGTTGTACCATTCAGGGCCTATATGCACCAATCAGCCGCAACGGTAGTACCTGCCTAAAACACCGCTGCTGTAAAACGTTAAAACTGCGGCTAGACGTCAAGTCTAGCCGCTCCATCTGAAGGCCTTTCTTAAACTCATGGCAGTCACCTTCGCCGATCCCGCCCCGGGTATTGCGCACGGTCTGGCTAATGGGCAACTCTCTATATGAAATGGCGAAAGGCAAACCGTTACTGCGGGAAGTGTACTGAGGGAATTTGCAGCCTAAGGCCCCATTGGCACAGTGCTCATCCAGATAACCCCGTATGGATTGTGCTCTCTAATTTCTTCTTCTCAGTAAGTTAAGCGCATTTTTTAAAACAACCTTTGCCCGTTGTCAGTGGCTGAGTTACACTAATTTTCCATTGACAGCGTAGCAATACATATGAATATTCGCATAAGAAATATGGCCGTGTCAGCCATTCTGCTGGCGCTCACCCTCGCTGCAGCTTCGCTGCATGCTGAAACATTTCGTTGGGCTGGAAAAACCGATCCGCAAACTATGGACCCACATGCAACAAACACTGCACCGGTGCTGGGATTCCTGAACAACATTTACGAAGGCTTGGTGCGCCGCAACAAAGAAATGAAAATCGAAGGATCACTAGCCACCAGCTGGGAACCTATCGGTACCGAAGGCTGGCGATTTAATTTACGCAAAGATGTGACATTTCATGACGGCTCTGCATTCACTGCAGACGATGTATTATTCTCTTACGAGAGGGCATCGAGTGAAGCCTCCGACGTAAGAACATGGTTTGCATCGGTTACCGAAGTTGTAGTTGTTGATGATCACACAATAGACTTTAAAACCTCTGCGCCGAATCCTTTGTTTCCTGATTCGATCGCAAACTTTATGATTCTTGATAGGGATTGGGCGACTAAAAATGAAGCTCTATTGCCGTCGAAAGAAGCGGAAAACTTCGCCACTCGCAATACCAACGGCACAGCGGCATTCATGCTTAAATCTCGCGATCCGGGTGTCAACACAACCTTAGTGCCCAATCCTGCATGGTGGGGCGATCTGGAAAGCAATATCACGGAAGCGATTTTCACGCCTATTGGGCAAAGCGCAACCGGGATGGCTGCATTACTCTCAGGCGAAATCGACTTTATCTCTCCAATTCCTTTACAAGATGTACCACGTATGAAGGAGCGCAGCGGTTTTACCGTTCACGAGGGCGTCGAAGCTCGCGTCTTAATGTTTGGATTTCCACATCAAGCTGGTTCCTTGATGTTTTCAGAAGACGTGAGTGGTAAGAACCCCTTCCAGGATGTTCGCGTACGAAAAGCTGCGTATATGTCTATCGATGTTGACACGCTGATCAAGAAGATCATGCGTGGCAATGCACAGCCAGCATCGCAGTTGGTATCAAGTGCAATGCGCGGGTATTCAGGCAGCCGCGAAGCACGGATGCCCTATGACCCCGAAGCAGCAAAAGCCCTGCTGGCAGACGCCGGCTATGCCGATGGCTTTAGCTTTGGACTGCGCTGCCCAAATGATCGCTACATCAACGACGAGGCTATTTGTAAAGCGGCAGCTTCGATGATGAGCAAAGTTGGTTTGCGCGCAGAGTTAACGAGTATGCCGGTCCGACTCTACTGGCCAGAGTTGCGCGAAGACAAATTCGATATGTACCTACTCGGTTGGTCGCCTGGTACTTTCGATGCCGAACACCCTATTCGCTTTCTGGCCAGCACGCCAAACAAAGAGAAAAAACTGGGGAGCTGGAATTTCGGCGATTACTCAAACGCGCGCGTTGATGAGCTGTTACCCATGCTGCAAACCGAACTAGACGACGGCAAGAGGCAAGGTATGATCGATGAGGTCACGACGATATTACAAGACGACGTAGCGTACATCCCGATGTATGTACAGCCACTTATCTGGGCATCTACCGATAGGATAAAGTTAACTCAGCGCACGGATAATTTCTTTATTCTTCGTTGGGTTACTGTTAACTAATCAATACAAGCCACAACTTGCAGCGAGCCGCTTTTTGCTCGCTGTGGGTTTCAGGCCGCCGCTGTAGCACCCGGCTCAAGCTTTGGTAAGAACATAACAGCGAACAAAATAAACGATGCCGCTATAGCTAAAACCAGAAACAACACACTGAAGCTCCAGTTGCCGTGAATCCAGGCTATTAGCGGTACCACAGACGCCATAACACTAAACGAAATAATATAGCGCAGAGCGTAGGCTCGGCTACGCCACTCGCTCTGTGCCATTCGCCCAACCAACACATCATTAATGGGTATTTGTCCGAATACCGCTAACATAAAAGCCGTACCGACCAAAACAACCGCAGTACCGGTAAGCTGAATCATGATAGCGAAAAACAGAATCTGACAAGCCGCAACCCACACAAACACCATGCGTAATGAGTATCGGTCCAACAAATACCCTACGACTAACTGTCCAAACGCTGCAACCGAAAAAACGATAAATGCGTACTGACCAATCAAGGTGGCGCTGTAGGTTTGATCAGATAATCGTTCGGCAAAAATCTTGGGCAATGCAAATGTGGTGCTTTGAAAAATTAGCCCACCTAATGCAGTAGTGAAAAAAATAATGCCGAATACCCGAAGAAGAGTTTGACGAGACACGACGCTTGGCTGCGTGGCTTGAGTGTTATTGACTTGGTTTTTATTAGTAGCGTTGTTTGGATTGCCGACGAGCACGTACGCCCAATACAGTAATCCGATTACAACGGATAAGAGCCCAGTAAGCATAAATGCACTACGCCAACCCGAAGCATCGATAAAAAAGCCGGTTATCAATGCAGCGCTGGCGACACCCAAATTGCCAAATATGCCGTTAATCGCAAGCGGTAAGCCGGTCTTATCGCGCCCCTGCACGACCATAGCCAGGCCAACCGGGTGATAGATGGCTGCGAACAAGCCTATGGCAGTTAAAGCCAATGCAATTTGCAGTGGATTGTTAGCATAAGCAGCCAGAACCGAACTTAGGCCGATACCGATAAAGAAGATCACCATCATCCCCTGACGGCTCCATTTGTCGGCCATCCAACCAGCCGGTATCGCGCCAATGCCAAATGCGATAAAGCCCGGTGTTGCATAGGGCACCAACTCCGCGTAGCTCAGCCCCCACTCCTGAGTGAGTTGAAGTGCCGCGGCTGTTGCAAAGACCAGCATAAAGAAGTGATCCAGAAAATGGCCCACATTGAGAAACAAAAAACCTAGCTTCGTGTTTTGCATAGCCATAGGTATACAGTAAAAACGCGTATTCTGCCGAGAGTTGAGCACCACTTGCGGCACCTTGCCACGACTTCCTCGTAAAGACAGGCAGGTTGAAGCGGTGATGGTAGATCTTTGCATCAGGCTCTTGTGCCGTTGAATTTGACAATGTTCCAGATGCAATGGATATTTGCAATCTAAACTACCGACATAAATCCTCACTAGGTTCAGATGATGATTGGAACAGATACGAGACCAACACCTATGCCGATTCAAATACAGATCGCCGATAGTCAGGATGCACTCGCTATCGAAAGCAATTTACTGGCTTCTCTACGCAGCAGCCTCCAGCAGTCGGTCAACGAACAATTTGTACTCGCGGCTAAGCTTGATGATGGCGCATTGATAGGTGGCTTGACTGCCAGCACCTCATATGGATGGCTACTGATTAAAACACTCTGGGTAGGCGAGAATCAACAGCGTCAAGGCCTGGGTACGTCCCTCGTACAAGAAGCAGAATTAAAAGCATCTGAGTTAGGCTGCCACGGCGCATGGTTAGACACCTCCAGCCCGGATGCAAAACTATTCTACGAGCGCTTGGGGTATGCCGTGTTTGGAAATCTAAGTAACTCCGAGAATCAAACACCGTCGTCACATCAGCGATGGTTTATGAGAAAAAGCATTTGATTGTTGACAATACATACGGTGAGATCGACACAATGAAAACGAAAGTCGCCTTATGGTTCACTTTATCTATCGCATACTAAAAATATAATTTACTTGAACCGCCAATCCAACTAATTCAAGATCGCCAAAGATGGTGTCTCACTGAGTAACAACTTACTGTACTCAGCTTTCGGCCTGGCAAAAAATTCTTCGCTGCGCCCTTGCTCTACCATAACACCACTTTTTAACACCACAACACGATCAGCCATTTGTCTGACAACCGCAAGGTTGTGGCTGATAAAAAGGATTGCCATGTTAAACTCATCTTGTAAATCTTTGAGCATATTCAGCACTTGTGCTTGTATCGATACATCCAGTGCCGAAGTGGGCTCGTCGCAAATAAGTAGATCAGGTAGCGCTAACAATGAGCGCGCGATAGCGATTCTTTGGCGTTGCCCACCTGAGAATTGATGCGGATAGCGCCTGAGGGAATGTTGAGACATTTCGACAAGCTCCAGCATGGAGGCAACAAGCTTGCGGCGGTCCTGTTTACTGTCTACCAATGAATAGAATTTCAAAGGCTCGGATAAGATTTGCTCTATCGTGCGTCGGTTGTTAAGTGATGAATAGGGATCCTGAAAGATCATTTGCAATCGTCTGCGCGCTGGATCTTGTCGGCTGCGACGACTGCCTTTAGGTAATACTACTCCCTGCGAGGCAATTGAGCCCTCGGTGTAATCCACCAATCCGACGATCGCTTTGGCTAATGTCGATTTGCCGCTACCACTCTCGCCCACTATCCCCAGCACTTCTCCTTTGTGTAGCTCAAAGCTGATATCAGATAACGCAAGGTAGCCAGGTTTTTTAAAAAACCATCCAGGATTGGCTGGTGGATAACGAACCTCCAAGTTATCAACTTTTAGAATCGGATGTGCAATTTCTTCGCTCGGATGAGCGTTTTCTCGCATCAAGCCATATTTCTCGTGTAGCCACTGCTCCGCAAAAGCTGCCGACGCCTCCGTTACGCGCCATTCACTTTTAGCATCGGGCTCAAGATCATCCACAACGATATTCTGAAACCGATCCAAGCGTTTACCCAAAAGCGGCACGGCAGCCATTAAACCAATCGTGTAATCATTCTGTGGATTTCCGATAACGTCCTGCGTGTTTCCACTTTCCATCACCTTGCCACCTCGCAGCACGGTCACCCGATTACAAACCTCCGCAATAACACCGATATCGTGAGTGATGAGCAAAATACCGACACCGCGTTGCTTTGCCAGGTTTTTTAGCAATACCAATATTCGCTTCTGTATAGACACATCCAAGGCGGTAGTCGGCTCATCAGCAACGATCAGCTCTGGATTAGTGCAAAGCACTAAGGCGATAACGACTCGTTGCCGCATGCCACCTGAAAATTGATGTGGATACTCATCGATTCGCGACTGTGCATCGTCAATGCCGACTTCACTTAATAGTTCAATCGCCTGACGACGCGCATCACTGTGATTGATATCGGCGTGTTGTTGAATGGTTGAAATCAGTTGATCGGCGATAGTAAACAATGGATTGAGACTGGTTTGCGGATCTTGGAAGATCATGCCCAACTGACTGCCTCTACGCTTGTGAAATTCATCATCGTCGAGCGTGGTGAGTTCCTCCCCGAGTAAGCTAACACTGCTATCTGAGGTGACATAACCTGGGCTTTCAAGTAGCCCCATGACCACGGCACCGATAGTAGACTTACCCGCGCCTGATTCACCTACCAATCCATGAATCTCGCCTTTATCAAGTGTGAGATCGACATTTTCTATGGCGGTGAATTCTCCAAAGCGCGTAGGATAGCGAACCGTTAGATTATTGATCGACAACAGTGCCATCAACGCAACCTCGGGTTAAGTGCGTCGCGTAAAAAATCACCCAGAACATTGACCGATATGATCAATACGATAAGTGTCAGACTGGGGAACAAAACAATCCACCATTCACCTGAAAATAAATATTCTGTGCCTATTCTGATCAAGGTGCCTAAGGACGGTTGATTTGCTGGCACCCCCACACCCAAAAATGACAAGGTTGCTTCGAGTAGTACAGCAACAGCCAGATCAATCGCAAATATCACCATTATCGGCCCCATTATATTGGGCAGAATTTGCACTAACATTATGCGTATTGGGTGCTGCCCCATTATTTGCGCCGCCTGTACGTACTCTTTATTTTTCTCGACAAACGTCGATGCTCTCGCGGTGCGGGCAAAATTAACCCATAGCGATAAGCCAATGGCGATGGTTAGCACAACAATCATAAGATCATGATGCATTTGCGTAGGCAATATACCGCGCGCCACGCCATCGATTAATAATGCCGTGAGAATGGCAGGCAAACTTAATTGAATATCAGCGATCCGCATTACGATGGCATCAAATCGCCCGCCTAGATAGCCCGCTGTTACGCCTAAACTCACGCCCAATACACTGGCAAAAATTATTGATAACAGTCCAACGGTGAGTGACAAGCGCATACCGTACATAATGGCAGAGAGTAAATCACGCCCTTGGTCATCGGTACCCAATAAAAAACGTGCCTCACCGTCAGCCGTCCAAGCAGGTGGGATAAGCGAGTCTAGCAACTCGAAACTGGCGATGTCGTAGGGATCGGTTGGTGCTAACCAGGTAGCCAAAAACGCAGCAACTATAAACACCGTTGCGATCAACAGTGCTACTTGAGCCGCAGGTTTACGCAAAAACAGGTAAAGCAATTCATTCTCTACTGCCAAACGTTTTAGCCGGTTTACCATTACAGCGCCCTAGCCTTTCAATCGAACGCGCGGATCAATCGCGGCATAGAGTAGATCAACAAAGAGATTAATTACTACAAAAATTAAGGCGATCAGTACCAGATAAACCGACATTACGGGGATATCTACATAACGAATAGAATCCAGAAACAACAAACCCATGCCAGGCCACTGAAATACAGATTCGGTCACGATAGAGAACGCAATGATGCCACCGAATTGCAAACCAATAATCGTTATTACGGGTACCATCGTGTTTTTAAGTGCATGTTGGTAATGCACCTTGCGATAACTCATACCTCTGGCAACTGCGAACTTTATGTAATCGGTGCGTAGTACCTCCAGCATTTCGGACCGAATCAGGCGCATTGTTAGGGTCATCTGATAGACACCCAAGGTTAACGCCGGCAAGATCAACGATCGCCAACCATCAATTGTGAGCAAATTGGTTTTCCACCACCCAATCTCGACAACATCTCCCCGACCAAACGTAGGTAACCATCCCAGGGTGACACCAAACAGATAGATTAAAAATATACCTATCACAAAAGTCGGTATCGATACACCAATCAAAGTCGCAATTAAAATCGCACTGGAGGACAACCCTTTTGTGTTTAGCGCTGTGTAGATCCCAGCCGGGATACCAAACAATAAGGAGATAAGCAACGAAACGAAACCGAGCTCGACAGTTGCAGGCAGGCGGCTGAGAATCATCTCACCTATGGGTTGCCGCGTTCGGTACGAGTAGCCAAAATTACCGGTAACCAGGTTAGAAACGAAGCGACCATATTGCGTGGTTATCGGATCATTAAGGCCCATCTCCTGCCGCATGCGATCCTGGTCTTCTAGGGAGGTTTCCTGCCCGACCATTTGCGCAACAGGGTCGCCGACGAATCTGAACAAGGTGAACGCAATCAGGCTTACTGCCAACATGACAAAAACAGACTGAAGCAAGCGGCGCGTTACGAAGGAAAACATGTCGATATAAGTAACAGCAGTTAAGGGACAGGCTTACTCTGTCGTAAGCCTGTTACAAACACCATACGTGACAACTCGTATCAGATCAATAATCCAAACGATTAGTCTGCGCCTACTTTTTTGCGGTACATTCCTTGTGCTACACGGTCTATTACCATTGCGCACAATAGAATAGCCAATCCACCTAACAAACCTTGTCCTTTGGCAGCATATTGCAGGGCTTCAAGGATTAACGCTCCCAAACCTTCTGCACCAATAAGTGATGCGATAACCACCATCGACAAAGACATCAGAATGGTTTGATTGATTCCCGTCATGATTGAAGGCATCGCCAGAGGCAATTCGACGTTAGTAAGAAGCTGCCATTTGGAACACCCAAAGGCAACAGCTGCCTCTTTTGTAGTTTCAGGGACACCGCGCATACCTAAGGCGGTAAGCCTGATAACAGGTGGCATCGCGAAAATTAGCGTGGCCAAAACTCCCGGAGGCTTACCAGTACCAAAAAAAGCAATGATGGGTATCAGGTAGACAAAGGCTGGCATCGTTTGCATAAAGTCCAGCACGGGCTCTGCAATGGTATAGGCACGTTTAGACTTACCAAACCAAATACCCAAGGGAATCCCGATAAGAACACACAAAAAAGCACCGGCACCAATCAGAGCCACCGTTATCATCGACATTTCCCATAGCCCCATAAAGGCGAGATACATCAATGAAGCAGCAGTAAATATCGCTACTCTTACACCTGCCAGTCGAAACGCCATAACCACTATCACAATCATGACAACCGGCCACGGCGTTTGTATCAGCACTATTTCCAGTGCGTCCAATACGGTGCGGATTGCTCTTGTTATACCGTCGAATACATGGCTAAAGTTATTCGCAGCCCAATCAAATCCAATGTCACCTTTTTTGGCCAAGGCCGCAAAGTATTCACGGTTTATAGGAAACTCTGTTATTGATATTCTGTCGCCTATTAACCCTCCGGTTAGAGCACTGAGTTTTGCGTCAGGGTCGGACACGGTGAATCTGAACAGTGTTAACGGCCATATCGCGATCAGCAATAAGATTCCCATGGCAGCATTCATACGGCTAATGCCAGATTGAACCGCAGGATTTGCACGCCAGGTTAAGTATTGCTTCTCATAGGTACGATTTGCCAAGAAGCCCTCGAGCAACTTAACAACAATGAGTAAAACCAAGCCCGTTAACAAAATTGACGTTGCCTCGTTCGCGGCTAGATCAGCTTTCTCCTGTGCCTCGGCAGCAACTCTCTTTAGGTTGTCCGCAATTTTTAGCTTTGCTTCAGCTCCGGCTGTGTCTCCAGAGGCTATCAGGTCTTTCGCCTGTTGCTCACGTTTGGCAATATTAACAAGCAGCTTTTCGTAACGCGCTATTTGATCTGCACCAAGCTCTCCCCACAAGCCCCGCCCGATTTGCACCAAGGCAAAAAGCTCAAGCACGAGAAACGTCCAGAAAAATCCCCACGCGCCACGTAAAGCACCCCAGATAGGGCCAAGCAAGGCCGCCATCGTGTTCCAGGAAAACGCAAAGCCGTTTGTACCTTGTATCTTGGCAAATTGCGTTGAATAGTATTGTTGGTTTTCCTGGACAAACTCCGCTACTGAGGCATCCAGCGATCGTGGTTCTGCTTCGAGGCCGGTATCGTTCATGCTTTGCCTCCTTGAATGCCTTTTAATAGGCGGGACTTGGTTATAACGCCTACATCCTGAGCACTATCGTTTTGAATAACAATGGGATGCTCGGTGGTTGTCGCGATATCAATGAGCTGGTCGAGATCTGTGCCATGATCTGCACGCGGGCAAGAAGACAAATCATCATTCTGTGCTGCCTTGTAGGCATCAATTGGCTCCATGATTGATCGCGCGAAAACCAGTTTCAGTTTTGATATTCCCTCAACAAAATCGCGAACATAGTCATCTGCAGGGTTGGTGACGATTTCTTCTGGCGTGCCTATCTGAACGATACGCCCATCTTTCATGATAGCGATACGATTACCGATACGAATCGCTTCGTCGAGATCGTGCGTAATGAAAACGGTGGTTTTGTTTAGCTCTGCAGATAACTGCATGAATTGATCTTGAAGCTGACGACGAATTAATGGGTCAAGAGCCGAGAAGGGTTCGTCCATTAACAGCACTTCAGGGTCGGATGCCAGCGCCCGGGCTAAACCAACCCGCTGCTGCATACCACCGGATAACTCGCGAGGATAGCGATCTTCATAGCCATCAAGGTTGACCATGTTCAGGCATCTTTGCGAAATTTCCCAGCGTTTGGATTTGGGCTCACCTCTGACTTGCAGTGGGAAGCCAACGTTGTCCCTTACTGTACGATGAGGGAGCAGCGCCATATGCTGGAAAACCATACCGATATGACGGGCTCGCATCTCACGCAGCGCATCCCCTTTTAACGACAATATATCTTGTCCCAAGACTGATATCGAACCTGCTGTGGGTTCTATCAGACGATTTAGATGCCGGACCATGGTTGATTTACCTGAACCCGACAACCCCATTACACAAAATATTTCACCGCGTTTAACGCTAAATGAGCAATCAGCAATGCCGACAACACAAGCAAATTCTGCAAGCACCTCTGGTTTTGTCAGGCCACGTTCTTCAATAGCGCGCATAGCCTCTTGCGCCCTATCACCAAATATCTTCCACACATTTTGAAGTGTAATAACATCTTCACTCACTGATTGCGTCTCCTGAACTCACAAACGAAAACGGGAGCATTGATATGCTCCCGTTTTTTTATATTGCTGTTGCTATGCAACTAACAACGATTGTATCGTTGCTTACTGCAACCAGCTATCGACGATTTCTGCATTGTCAGCAACCCATTTGGCGGCAAATTC
>JAHQVR010000191.1 GCA_019634245.1 Gammaproteobacteria bacterium | reverse complement strand
ACAGGCAGAACACCCAATAGCCAGAGCTTGAATCTGGCTGCAGCGGACATCCGCATTCAAAAGAATCACGGCATCGAAGTGGATAGTCACATGCGCACATCACGAAAAGATGTCTATGCCGCTGGTGATGTAACTGGTACAGATCAATTTGTGTACATGGCAGCGTATGGCGCAAAGATCGCAGCGCGCAATGCTCTGAACGGTAATTCACTCACGTATGACAATGCTGTGATGCCCGCTGTAGTATTTACCGATCCTCAGGTGGCCAGTGTAGGGTTAACCGAAGCAGAAGCGACATCGCAAGGTTATAAAGCCAGAACATCTACACTGAGTCTCGACAACGTCCCCCGTGCGCTTGCGGCACGCGACACCCGTGGACTAATAAAACTCGTCGCTGATGGTAACACCGACAAACTACTGGGCGCTCACATATTGGCGCCAGAAGGCGCGGACAGCATTCAAGCTGCAGCTATTGCGATTAAAACAGGTATGACGTATCAGCAGCTAGGTGAAATGGTTTTCCCGTATTTGACCACTGTTGAAGGATTAAAACTCGCCGCACAGACGTTCGACATGGATGTAAAAAAACTCTCTTGTTGTGCAGGTTAATGCGATTGTCAAAGCGATAGCGGGCCTTCGAGTCTAAGCCCCGCAAGGGCAGCAACGTGCATCTGAGACGGACGCAAGGTAGAAAGGGATGTCCGCTCAACCTCAGCTGACGTTTTGTGCCTGACCAGAGTGGAGTTTTCGGATCTTAGCGTACGTTTTCGTACCACTGGACATCAGACCCCGAGCTATGTCCTGCGTCATCCCAAACATGCTCCCTGGGGCCGTCGTTTCACATCGTTTGAAATCCCTGTGTGCCGTAACCAGTGTACCGTGGCGTCCATCATCGCCTCGCTATCTTCTTTAAGCTCTTGTTAAGCCAATTATTCAATGGCGCGATCAAAGCAACACTGGACGATGTTTCTCAAGTGTGTGGTGTTCGTCAGCAGACCTTGCCCTCGACGCAACGGAAACAATGGTGCTTGATCAGCCGGTGAGGGCAGGGCCGTCAGTCCGTGATATCGACGCCAGCGCTTTAGCGCTGCGAGCAGTGTGTGTCACTGACCGCAATTTGTCGTTCCTTATTGTTGGTATTGAAATCAAGCTTTCGCCAAACGCGACAAGCAGCACACCTGCTAATTGAGTCAGCTTCGTAAGTGCGCTTAAGCGGCTTATAATTGATGTAGTCTTGAGTGTTAAGAGTGGTTCCTTGGCTAAAATGCTCAGCCGCCAAACTGATTTTCGATGTGGCTAATAAGCTCGTTGATATTAATTCGGCTATTTATGGCCCATTTGAGCTCACCATCGGGTGCGTAAATAAGATAGCCTGGTGCAGCTGGAAAACTCTTGCCTGTCTCTTCCACTATCTGATCATGAAACACATCACCAAAAACAACGTAGCTTGGAAATGCGGTCGGTTTTTTATCTAAAAATGCTTTGATTTTAGGCATAAATTCGTGGCCATCCATAACCAGGCCAACCACATGAGCTGAGGACGATTTGTATTTGATATGAAATGCCTCTACTGTAGGCTTTTGTTGCTCACACGGCACACAGTCAAGTTGCCACAACATCACTATAGTCCAACGACCTTTGCCAAGGTAATCGTTGATTTCGACACGATTACCTTCAAAATCAGACACCAGAAACGCTTGTGCTTGCGACGAGAAAATAAACGAAGAAAACAACGCTAAAGTAACAACTTTTGCTAGCAGCATAGTGAAAGCGTTTTTCATATAGACTCCTAATAGTATTCATTGTTCGTGCATCCAGGACGTTATTTTAATTTTGGATAGCTTTTAGCAAGATGCGTCTATTTTTCGATATTGTAATATGGTTCCTAGTACATAAGCGGGTCTAGATTTTCGTTGAGTGATGGTAACCGTTTGATCAGCTACTGGCATGGTTTTTTTCGTTTTCAATCGGCTCGAATCTTCTTTCGTTTAGCCGATTTGTGACGCTCTTTAAGTTCAATATCCACGTACCGATCTGTGATGGCGCTGGAGCTGTGTCCGGCATCATCTCTTACATGTTCCCTAGGCCGCCTTTGCACATCATCTGATATACCCGTGTGTCGTAACCAGTGAACTGTGGCATCCATCATTGCATCAGCGTCTTCCTCTAGTCCTTTTTTAGATAAGTTTTCGATAGCTCGATTGAAACAAGTCTGTACTATCTTCCGTATATGGGTGGTGTCAGCAAGTGGACCTTTACCTCTATGAAGAGGGAACAGCGGTGCTTTGTCAGCAGGTGTTGGCAAAGCGGTAAACCCCTGAAAACGTCGCCAGCGTTTCAAGGCTCCAAGCATCGTATCGCTAACTGCGATTTGACGTTCTTTATTGCCTTTTCCCACCGTACTAAACCACCACAACCCGTCATGATCCTTGTGGAAATCATTCATGCTTGGTGTCCATCGATCACTAGCGCCTAATTCCGAGATACGCAAGTACATGCCGTAGAGCGCAGAGATCATAAACAGTGTTCGTTCGTGATTTACCGGATCCTCCTCGGCCAGTTGTTCAGCGGTATCAATCAACGTTTGCCACTGTTGCGTACTGAGCCGTCGCACCGTGGTGTGGCCTTGACGTTTCTGCACAAATTTGCTTTTCTGACGAATCAGCGCCACCGGATTTGAAACAGTATATTCTTCCATTTGAAGGTATTGGAAGAAGCTGCCGATGATTGCCAACAGCTCTTTTACGGAACCATTGGATGTGGTGTAGCTGGCCTTATCGGGTAATTCGCCTTTTTTGAAGGCCGACTTTGACACTGTGGCGACAAAGGGTCGCCATTCAGGATTGGGCACACGAACACCATCAGCGACTTTGAATCGTGGTGCCTTTTTGGTGCCAATCCAGGCCGCTGGTGGTTTCTGACAAAAACCAATAAAAGCTTCAATGTCTTCACGCTTGAGCTCTTCAAGGATCTTGTCCGCAATGTGCCAGGTCCATTGCAGCAGACGCTCCACATCGCGCCGATAGCTGTTAAAGGTGCCCAGGCTACCGGTGTACGCCTGCAGGAAGCTGCGAGCCATGTCAAAGTCGTTGCGTTGAGCCGGTGTCAGGTAGGTCGGCGATACGACGGTGTCGATGTGTTTTAGCGTATCAAAGCATGCGGTTGGCGCACGACGCATACCGGCGGTTTGAGTTGGTTTTGGCATAGTTTGACAGTATACTACTAAACACTAGTTATAATAGTAATCACGCTTAAGAGATTTTTCGATACTATTATTCATTTGCTCTGAGCGCCCTAACTATGACACAACTCGTCTTTCTATCGACGGCAGAAAAACGACAATTCGACTCCCCGCCTGTGTTTACCAAAGCCCAGCGATCAGCCTATTTCGCTGTGACGGATGATATCCGTAAAACAATGGGAGTCTTACGAACCGAAACCAACAAAGTCGGTTTTCTTTTGCAACTGGGTTATTTTAAGCATTCTGGCAAGTTTTTCAAAAAATCTGCCTTTCGCTCACGAGACATCAAATTCGTTCAACACTTGTTAAGCATATCCAATCCGATTGACCTTGCTGGGTATTTACCATCTCGCATGAACCATCATCAGTCGCGCATTCTAGAACTGGTAGACTGGACGCCGTTCAATGCTATGAGCGCATCACTCATCGCTGAGCATGTACAGCTGCAGGCACAGCAGCAAATCAAACCAGAAAACGTATTCACAGCGGCTGTTGATTTCTGTTGGCAACAACGTATCGAAGTCCCTTCGCATCACCAGCTGGCTGATGTGATTACCGACAGTTTCAATATCGTTGAATCGACACTGTTAGATCAGCTCGAGAATAGCTTGCCACCTACCGCCTGTGAGGCACTGGATGCCTTAGTCAATGATGCGGACGGGGTTAAACCTCTGCTGAGTAAAATAAAGATCATCAACCAGTCGTTACGCGCCAAAGACATACAGAAAAATGTTGATTCCTGTCTGACATTTGCTCGATGCTTTTTACAGTTTGAATCATGTTATGCAGAGCTTGGTCTCAGTGAGAATGCCACTGAGTACTACGCAACCTGGGTGAAGAAAGCGACGTTAAGCCAACTGAAACAATTCCCCAACCGCTGGAAACGCTATTTGTATCTGCTCGCTTTCATCAAGCACGAGTATTGTATCCACCAGGATGTATTGATGGAAACCTTGCTAAGCAGTACACGCTTGGCGGTGAATTCTGCCCGGAGACAAGAAGATCGTAGCGATTTACAAAAGCGCTCGGAACACAAAAACGCCATCCGGGCCATTAACAAGTCTCAGAAAACAGCAAGACACCTACTCAATGAAATTACCTGTCTCGTGCGTAACAAGGAGATGGAACCGTCTGAGAGACTTGCTAAGATCGAACAACTGTTGAATGATCACGAGGCACTACAGAGCACTCAGGACAAAGAGAAACTGCATCAATACGAGAACCTGCTCGATCAACAAACAGACGACCAACGAACTTACGAGGGGTTGGAAAAACAATCAGTTCGTCTGCAGCGCAAAGTATCGTCAGTATTGAAAGCACTTGTGTTCGATACATCGTCGTCAGTGGGCTCAATTCTTGATGCAGTGAAACATTTCCAGGCCACTGACGGACATCTCGGACCAAAGCCACCGCTTGATTTCTTATCAACCAAAGAACAAGCGTTGTTTGCCGAGGACGAAGTCTTTCGAACATCGTTGTACAAGATTCTGCTCTTTCAGGCGGTTGCCTCTGCTGTACGTGCCGGTAAGCTGAATCTTCAACATTCCTACCGCTTCCGTGCTATTCAGGATTATCTGATTCCTACGGCACGCTGGACTGCAGAGCGAGAGCGTTTGTTAGCACTGGCAAACCTGGAGACTTTCGCCGATGGTGTAGCATGCGTGGACGAGTTGAAATCTGTACTCGATACCTGCTATCAGACAGTGAACCAACGTTACCACACTGGGGAAAACGACAATCTAAGCGTCGATGAGAAGGGTTACGTCAGAGTGCGCACACCAGCTGTATCGTATAGTGAGGATGGGTATGTCGGCCAGATATTGACTGAGAATGGCATCGTACCGGTGCTGCAGATTCTGCGGCAGATCAATCAAAACAATGATTTCATCGACTGCTTTAAGCATTTAAGTCCCAAGCATCATAAACTTAAACCCAGTTCTGAAACCATCCTGGCTGGCATCCTTGGTAAGGGCTGCAATATCGGCATCGAAAAACTGTCGCAAATATCCCTCGGGCTAAATGAGAGCACGCTAAAAAATACAGTCACATGGTGTTTTACACTGAAAAACATCCAGGCAGCCAATACTCTGTTGCTAACCGCGATGGACAAGCTCACACTGGCCAATGCATTTCAAAAACACGCCGATCAGCTGCATACCAGCAGCGATGGTCGTAAGCTTAATGTGGCTGTCGACTCCCTTCATGCTAATTACTCGTTCAAGTACTTTGGTAAAGACAAGGGCGTTACTGTCTATACGTTCATTGATGAGCGTCATGCTCTTTTTCATTCCACAGTGATCAGTGCCTCAGAACGTGAGGCGGCCTACGTCATTGATGGGCTAATGCAGAATGAGGTCGTAAAAAGTGATATTCACTCGACAGATACGCACGGGTTTTCTGAAGCGATCTTTGCTGCCACCCATTTGATCGATACGGCGTTCGCGCCACGCATTAAAAAAATGGGAAGTCAGCGCCTCTACAGTTTTTCCAGCAAGGCAACCCATCTGCGTCGAGGTGACGTGATTGT
>JAHQVR010000190.1 GCA_019634245.1 Gammaproteobacteria bacterium | reverse complement strand
CATACTTCAGGCAATGAACCCCACCGGAATTCTCCGCGACGTTTCCGCCAATGGAACAGGCAATTTGAGAACTTGGATCCGGTGCGTAATACAAACCGTATTGATCTGCCGCTTCGGAGATAGCGAGATTTCTGACGCCGGGTTGCACTGTTGCGGTGCGTTTGGAATTGTTGATTTCGAGGATTCGATTGAATTTCGCGAGCACCAGCAAAACCCCATTCGCCAGCGGCAAGGCGCCACCAGACAGTCCGGTTCCCGCGCCACGGGAGACGATGGGTACCCGGTGTTTCTGGCACACTTTCACCACCGCAATCAGCTGATCCAAATCTTCAGGCAAGGCGACGAGCATCGGTTTCTGCCGATAGGCGCTGAGCCCGTCACACTCATACGGTGTCACTTCCTCCGACTCACTGAGAAGATTGCCTGTACTCAGAATTGTCGCCAGGTCACCTTTCAGCTGTTCAAAAACGCCAGGGTCTAGCTGATTTTGTTGTAATGGCAGTGTCAAATCTCAGATCCAAAGATAAACGGCGGTAGATTGTATCAAACCCCTCTTGTGGAACGCTTGTATATCTATTTGATCGTGTCGTTCACTTTGACGTTAATTTGATCTTGCAAAACTTCTAGCGGCAAACTTGGGTAATTGCTTACCATTTATTATCGAAAGCATATACAATTCTGCTGCGATATTGATACAACACAGAGAATCAATATCAGATTCCGATATTTGGGAATCTCAATATTAATGAGCATAAGATCCGTATCGAATCTGTTTTCCTTTAAGCAGATCGCATAACTAGATTCATTTAACACCTAAGTCTGGAGGCTATTCCTCAATGAGTAAAAACGAAAAACCCGTTTCATCACGCCGTAAGTTTTTGAAAGGCACTGCCGTTGGTGCAACCGCCGCGGTAGCCGCGGTCCCCTATATCGCCAATGCGCAAGTTGTTCTGAAAGTTCAAGCGGCGTGGGGTGGCGGTATTTTCCTTGAGTTTGCGCAAGATTATGTTGACAAAGTCAATAAAATGTCTGGTGGCTCTCTCAAGATCGATCTGCTGTCTGTGAACTCCGTGGTTAAAACTGCAGAAATGCAAACGGCAGTACATAAAGGCGTTTTAGATGGTGCGCACCTGGTTCCCGCTTACTGGTATTCCAAAAGTGCTGCTGCATCCCTGTTCGGTACAGGCCCTTGCTGGGGCTGGAATGCAAACCAGCTATTAGGCTGGATTAAGTATGGCGGCGGATCTGAGCTCTACTATGAGTTAATGGACGCACTAAAACTCGACATAGTTGGTTTCTTTAACAGCCCGATGCCGGCGCAACCTTTGGGATGGTTTAAAGAAGAGATCAAAGAATCTTCGCAAATGAAAGGCCTTAAGTACCGAACAGTTGGTCTGGCTGCAGATGTTCTTCAAGAAATGGGCATGTCAGTTGTGCAACTCCCAGGTGGTGAAATCCAACCGGCGATGAAGAGTGGACTGATCGACGCAGCCGAGTTTAACAATCCGACTTCGGACAAAGACTTCGGTATGCAGGATGTATCGAAGGATTATCATCTTGCCAGTTTCCACCAGAGTCAGGAAGCGTTTGAGATCATCTTCAATAAGAGCTTGTTTAACAAACTATCTGCTGAGCAGCAGGCAATTCTGGAGTATGCGTCTGAAGCATCCTCGGCGGACTTCACCTGGAAGTCTCAGGATCGATACTCCAATGACTTGATTGCATTAGAAGGTCTGGGTGTTAACGTTCACCGTACCCCTGACTCGGTAATGGCAGACCAGCTAAAAGCTTGGGATATCGTCACCGAGCGGCTGTCTGGTGAAGATCCCTTCTTTGCAAAAGTCGTTGAATCGCAAAAAGCATGGGCCAAGCGCGTTGTGCGTTATGAATTGCTGAATGCGCCCGATTACTCAGGTGCCTATAGCCACCACTTCGGCAGCATGACCTAAAACCATGTTCGAAAAACCGGGTCGTACTCTCGACCCGGTTTTTTTATGTTGAAACACAAGATACGTCTATGAACTTGTCTGTATGCAGGTGTCATGTGACTAAGTGTGTTTAGAAAATCTCCTTTGGCGCTGTAAGTGCCTCTAAAAGCTCCTAGATTGAGTCAAGTTTATGGATCGTTTCCTTCACTTCGTTGATAGCCTCAGCGTATGGGTTGGCAAATGCTTCGCATGGTGTATCGTGGTTCTCACGTTTGCTACCTGCTATGAAGTGTTTGTCCGTTATGTCCTAAATGCCCCCACCGTGTGGGCATTCGATATGAGCGTGCAAATGTATGGCGCACTGTTTGTGATGTCAGGTGCCTATGCGTTAGCGCAGGATGCCCATGTCCGCGGTGACGTGGTTTACCGACTAATGTCCCAACGCACTCAGGCAAGCATAGATCTCACGTTATACATCTTGTTTCTATTGCCTGCGGTATTTGCGTTGACTTGGTATGGCTACGGGTTTGCGAAAGACTCTTGGTTTTACAAGGAAGTGAGTTGGAGTAGCCCGGCGCGCATACAAATATACTTTTTTAAAACACTGATTCCAGTATCGGGCGCTCTGATTTTTTTACAGGGTGTCGCCGAATCGATTCGGTGTGTAATGTGTATCCGGGATGGATACTGGCCTAAACGAATGCATGATGTACAGGAAACTGAAGAAGCCCTAATGCAAGATAACGAACAGACAAAATCATGACCGATCCTCAAATTGCCATATTTATGCTGGCGTTGTTTATCTTTATGGTGCTCTTGGGTTTTCCCATTGCATTCACTCTTTTGGCCATGGGGCTTGCATTTGGATATTACGCCTACTATGACGCGTTCCGGATGGATTCGATTTTTGATAATCGAATATTTGACCTTACCGTTCAAAACACGTTTTCGGTCATGTCAAATGATGTGCTCGTAGCGATACCCTTATTTCTGTTTATGGGGTATGTGGTTGAAAGAGCGAATATCGTCAACAGGTTGTTTTTCTCACTCCAGCTTGCAGCGCGTCATCTACCTGGCTCTATGGCAGTGGCGGCGCTCATGACCTGTGCCATCTTTGCGACCGCCACAGGCATCATAGGTGCCGTGGTAACGTTGATGGGGATGCTGGCGCTACCGGCAATGTTAAAGGCGGGTTATAACCATAGCTTTGCGTCTGGTGTCATATGCGTGGGTGGTTGCCTGGGTATTTTAATTCCACCAAGCATTATGTTGATTGTTTATGCAGCAATTGCAGAGTTGTCGCCTCTTCGTTTGTACGCTGCAGCCATGTTTCCTGGTTTGATTCTGGCCGGTTGCTACATGCTATATGTGATTATCAGGGCCCTGCTGAATCCCAGCCTTGCGCCAAAACCTAAAGAAGAAGACGTACCCCCGGCAAGAAAGATACTTTTTCAGGTGGTCACTTCGGTGGTACCACTTGCGGTTTTGATTTTCTCTGTACTGGGTTGCATTTTATTTGGTCTGGCAACCCCTGCGGAAGCGGCGGGTGTTGGCGCACTCGGCGGTTTAGTGCTCGCTGTTCTTTATCGATCTCTGACTTGGGAGCGATTTAAAGAGTCTGTGTTTTTAACCGCTAAAACCTCTGCGATGGTTTGCTGGTTGTTTGTCGGTTCATGGACGTTTGCGTCAGTCTTTTCTTACCTCGGCGGACATGCGCTGATAGAAGAATGGATTCTCGCGCTCAGCCTGGGCACAGTGGGCTTCCTGATACTTGCACAAGTAATTATATTCCTGCTTGGCTGGCCCCTGGAATGGACAGAAATTTTGATTATTTTTGTGCCTATCTTTCTGCCTATGCTGGATACCTTTGGCGTGAACCCCTACATGTTTGCGATGCTGATTGCGCTCAATTTACAAACGTCGTTTCTGACGCCGCCGATGGCGATGTCGGCCTATTATTTAAAGGGTGTTGCACCACCCTACATCCAGTTAGTCGATATCTTTAAAGGCATTATGCCTTACCTCGGGATTGTGATTTTTGTGATGGTATTGATCTACATGTTCCCAGGAATCGCACTCTGGCTTCCGGATTATTTTTTCGGTGAGCTTCCCCCTTCCTCTTAGCGTTAGCAAGGAAATCGAATGTCCCTGGAATCGCTAGGAATTTGTGAGGCATCGACGTTACTGAACAATGGTAACGTCTCTGCACTTGAGTTGGTCAATGATTGCCTTAAGCGAATTCAGGAGCACGATGACACTATTCAGGCATGGGCCTGGCTAGATCCTGAGTACGCTCGCAAGCAGGCGACGCATCTCGACGCTATTCGAAGTCAGGGAAAGCCTGTGGGGCGACTACATGGAATTCCCATTGCTATCAAAGATATTATTGATACTGCGTTGATTCCGACTGAGCATGGCTCTTCCATTTTCTCCGGTCGCAAACCCAAGAACAATGCCGTGTTGGTTGAGCGTTTGTTGCAGCAAGGCGCGGTGATGATGGGGAAAAGCGTTACTACTTCGTTGGCAACTTTTGTACCCGGCAAAACAACGAATCCTCACAACGCGGCTCACACACCTGGCGGTTCGTCCAGCGGCAGTGCCGCAGCTGTTGCCTCCTATATGACTCCCGGAGCGATTGGCACGCAGACCAATGGATCTGTGATTCGTCCCGCTGCTTTTTGTGGAACAGTCGGATATAAACCGAGCTTTGGGCTTATTCCACGAACTGGTGTGTTGCGACAATCCCCTTTCCTAGATCAGGTCGGTGTCTTTGCCCGCCATGTTGAGGATGCAGCGCTCATGGCGGAAGTGATGATGGGACCGGATGGTATCGATACCTATTGTCTCCCACAACATGCTCCTCAGGCGTTGCAGCAAATCTGTGCGCAGGAACCGCCACTGCCGCCGAAATTTGCATTTGTTAAAACCGCGGCCTGGGATCAAGCGGATAGTGACACCCAAGAAGGCCTCGCCGAGGTCGTTGATGCATTGGGCGATCAGGTCACGGAAGTTTCGTTGGCTGATAGCTTTTCGGGCGTCTGGTCAGACATCAAAGCGATCAACGAGGCCGAGATTGCCGCCTGGTATGGGCCTCTTTATCGAAATGCCAAAGAACAGTTAGATCCATCGAATATTTCTCAAATAGAATCCGGAATGGCAATTAGCGCCAGTCGGTATATTGAGGCAATGGGGCAGCGAAGCCATTTAAATGGGATACTCGAAGAGATTTTCGACGAGTATGATGCCATCATTTGCCCAAGTGCCATCGGAGAAGCCCCAAAAGGGTTGAGTGTCACAGGAGACCCGGTGTTCTGTTCTCCTTGGTCGCTATGTGGTGTGCCGGCTGTGACCTTGCCGCTTTTGCAGGGAAGTGATGGGCTGCCAATTGGTGTGCAGTTAGTCGGCGCGAACCTGGATGATGGACGACTGCTGCGAACAGCGCGTTGGCTTCACCAAGAACTATCAGAACAAAACTGAAAGAAGATACATCATGAAAAATGAAACCATCGCCGGCTTTATCGGCATCGTACTTATCTCAGCGTTTTTATTGGGTCTGTCTGCCTCTATTAGTCAGCCACCTTTTTGGGTGATATCTGTGATTGTACTGACTGGCGCCTGGACCGCCTGGATTCAGGATACGATATTGAACCCGGATGCCGAGTAACAGCTATCCGTCACAATTCTCGTGTTTAGGGATCTTTAGTCCGTGCTCCAATAAGGCTTCGCAATCTCGTTGAGCTTATCGATCAGCTTATTTGATATTTGAATGCTTACCGATCAGCAAATCGATCGTGCAGCAGCTTTACTCGCTGAGGCTCGATTGAGTAACTCTGTCATCAAATGCATCCCTCAAGATGTTCGTCCAACCTCCTTGAAGGATGCGTATGCGATACGCGATCGTTTTATTAAGGTTCTAGGCGCGGACACCTGCGGTTGGTTCGGTGCATGTACTAATGACGTCATTCAAGAATTATTAGGGTTGGATGAACCCTATTATGCTTATCTTTTGTCAGAACACGTTTATGAAAGTCCTGCAAAAATAGATACAAAGAATTATCCACCTATCGTATTTGAGTGTGAATTTGCTTTCGTTGTTGACCGAGACTTTGTGCCAGCCGGGTATCCTTACAGTCGGGAAACCATAGAAAATTCAATTATTCGGGTATGCCCGGCGATTGAAATTGTTGCTGGGCATTTGGAGAATTGGCCGCAGCAAGATGTATTTTCAGTTATCGCTGATAATGGCACGGACGGCGCTTTGGTAGTTGGCGAAGGAGTTGAAAATTGGCAGGAAATTGATCTGGTTCACACCGAAGTAACTTTGACCATTAACGGCGAGATAGAAAGACAAGGGAGTGGTAAAAACGTGCTGGGTGATCCATTGGGTGCCTTTGTATGGCTGGTAAATGCGATTACTCGAGATGGAAAAAATGTATTCGCTGGGCAGGTGCAAAATACCGGCACTGCGACTGATATTTACTGGGCGCAGCCAGGGGATATTGCAAAAGCAGATTTTGGATCGATTGGAGCTGTTGATCTCACCCTAGTTTAGGTGCCCTTTCTTTCTG
>JAHQVR010000189.1 GCA_019634245.1 Gammaproteobacteria bacterium | reverse complement strand
CGTAGGCTCGCGACTCTCCGCCCATCTTCTCTGCCTGGCAGATCGTCAGCGCCGCTGTCAGCGTCGTCTTTCCATGGTCAACGTGCCCTATCGTGCCTACGTTTACATGGGGTTTCGTTCTTTCAAATTTTTCCTTCGACATCAGGCCAAGCCTCTACCGGGTAAGTTGTCTAAACCATCTCAGGATGCGTACCTTTTGAGCACATCACCCTGAATTCAAAAACCACAAGGGCCACCTCTAACGCAGTGGCCCAAACATAATTACTCTTCATACTGCTATACATGCACTATCAGCAGCGTTCGATGCTGTTCGGCGAAAGCCTGTAGCGATCGCCAGGAGCTCAAGTCTGGAGCCCATAACCGGATTTGAACCGGTGACCTCTTCCTTACCAAGGAAGTGCTCTACCGACTGAGCTATATGGGCACTTCAATCCAACAGCCTTGCTCAAACTCTCGCCCAACCCAAACGAACGGGGCTCTTCAGGACCTGCCGGTTCAACTCACGTTGAACCTTCCGCGCTCGCTTTGACAGCGAATTGGAGCGGGTGATGGGAATCGAACCCACACCATCAGCTTGGAAGGCTGAGGTTCTACCGTTGAACTACACCCGCCTAGTTTTTTCGCATCGCCCGAAGCAATCGCATGTCCTGCGCCCAATTGAGGACATGTTCAGTCTTCTCAAAGCTTTAAATCCTTGCACTGCTCTGGTGGAGGGGGGAGGATTCGAACCTCCGAAGGCTGAGCCAGCAGATTTACAGTCTGCCCCCTTTGACCGCTCGGGAACCCCTCCGGCAGGCAAGCCGGGCATTATGCGATGAGAATCTCGAACTGTCAACCAGTAAGAATAGCGCATTTAAGTTTCAATATCCCGAACCCACAGGCCAACGACCGAGATTTTATCAGGCGCAATAGTCGTCAAATTGTTGTCGTATTTTTAACCGATTTGCTCCTCTGTGCAGCGGTATTTAGGGTGTCCACATACCTCCGCTGGGGCTACACTATTCGGACCAGTTGATGGCTGGATCTATCCAACGCTCGGTTGAAGGTGATTACCACGAAAATGATGCGTCACCTTACAGATGCTGCTTGTTTGGAAAGCTTGTTTCACACGAAATAAAAGGACACATATATATGAAAGCAAGACTCATTGGCGCGATGTTGCTAATTGGAAGCGGTTCGGCACTGGCAGATGCACCTGGTGGGCCAAATTGCGGCTGGGGCAACATGCTGCTGGAAGGTAAAACCGGCTTGGTCAATCATATGCTGGCCCTGACTACCAACGGCACCTCAGGTAATGCCACCTTCGGCATGACGTTCGGTACTAACGGATGCAGCGTCGAAGGACCATTGACCTACGGCGGTGAGAGTATGGTTTGGTTCAACGGTATCCTCGATGAATACTCCACTGACGTAGCACTGGGACATGGTGAGGCGCTGAATGCGGTGGCTGTGATGATCGGTGTTGCACCTGAAGATCGCACCCACTTTAATGCCGTAATGCACGAAAATTTCGAGCAACTGTTCCCCTCTACCGATACGACTGGCCAGGAAGTACTCGATACTATGGTAGCGGTTATGTCCGAAGACCAATTGCTCAACAAATACGTAGGTTAAGAGCACGTCAAAGCGGCTTTGACAGGGACGTTGAAGTCGTTGTTCATCACGAGGCTTGGGAAACCTAGTGAATGACTGGCACCGGCTAAGGTTAATCAATCCTGCCAGTACCCCATTAAATTTGTTCAAAGGCCCACATCACTTCAGTGGGTGATACGTTCACTTATGCCTCTGCTCAGCAAGTCGCGAAAACGTTTGTGGCCTTCGATCACCCTTGTGGCAATCCTATCCGCCATAACAACCCACGTTATCGGTAGCGATAGCCCCATAGAAATTTTGCAGAAGCGGGCCGTTGAGCTTGAACTGCACCATACGAAAACTTGGCAACAACTGCTGCATTACTCACCGTCCAAACGCACAAGTGGAGGTATAGAAAGCCAGGTCGACGATGCCCGGTTTTTTAATTCCCCCGATGGCAAAACCAACCCGAAGCAAGAATTGCTGGCCACTATCGGCGTGCTGTTCGAACCCCAGCCAACGACGGACTCAACGGATCTCATTAATGGCAGCGTTAAAGATCCACAAACCCACCCGCGCTGCCGCTTTGTCTCACGCGAACAATGGCTAAGGGAACAGCTTGAACTTCCCAAACAGGCAGTGCCTGAATGGTGCACCCACTACTACGAATGGCGCAAGGCTGTGGGATCACATTCCATGTCTTTGGTCTTTCCTGCTTCGTATCTGAATAGCCCGTCATCGATGTTTGGCCACACCTTACTGAGATTGGATCCGGAGAATATTGATCAAGGCTCGGACTGGCTGAGTTGGTCCTTAAACTTTGCCGCAGATACCGGTGATGAAAATTTTTCAGCCGGATATGCCTTTAAAGGCATTGCTGGGGGCTATGCAGGCAAATTCAATTCAGTACCGTATTTCAAGAAACTGCAAGAATATGGTGCTATTGAGAACCGAGATATTTGGGAGTATGAATTAGATTTCTCTCCAACTGAATTAGATCGGATGCTCGATCACGCGTGGGAGCTTCGCGATATAGCGTTTGATTACTATTTTTTTCGCCAGAACTGTTCTTACCGTTTACTGGAACTCATGGACTATGCCCGTCCGACGCTCAATCTTACCGAACAGTTTCGTGTGACCACGATACCCGCCGACACCGTCAAAGCCGTCGCAGCTGCGGGTATTGTTAGAAACACGCAATTTCGTGCATCATTGGGCTCTGGCATACAGCAGCGCTATACGCAAATTCCACGGGGCCAACGCCACTGGGTAAGTCGCATCGCGCAAAACCCAGATAGCACTCAATCCGATACCTTTCAGCAGCTCGACCCAGCCATTCAGGCAACGTTGATTCGAACCGCCAATGACCTGCTGACCTATCGCTCACGTCGTACCGCTCGTTCTCCGGAAATAGCCAAGCGACGATTGTCGCTGCTCAAACAAATAGCTTCGCTGCCTTCTGAACCAGCACGCGTTGAACAACCGGCCAACCCCGAAAGCGCTCACGATACGCGTGTAGTGTCACTGACACGAGGCCGTGAATTGGACACACACTACTCGGAATTCGGGTTTCGCTGGAGCTATCACGACATACTTGACCGAAACACCGGTTATCTAAAGGGGGCGGGCATTTCACTATTGGAAGTTCAGCTTCGACACTACGACAGCGGCGAGAATCAGCTGCAATCAGCAGAACTCGTTAAACTTCAGTCGTTGAGTGATCGAGCCCTGATTTTTAAAACCCTCTCGTGGAACCTGTCAGCCGGATTATTTCGCAACCCGTTTAGAAACCAGAACCGTCTTGCGGGTAGATTTTCTGGGAATATTGGCAAGTCCACCGAAGTGTTTTCAAGTGGCATTGGTTATGCGCTACTCGGAGTGTCTGCATCCCAGTACAGTGAATTGAGTGAAACGTACATAGATAGTGAGCTGAGTGTCGGGCTACTGCACTATCACCGCCGTTTCGCCACACAAATAGAGTTAAAACTCGAATCACCCATGGAGCAATCGCTGCGCACCACTACATCAATCACCAGTAATTTCGCGCTCACTAAAAATAATGCAGCCCGATTCTCAGCATCGCACATCGATCAGCAAAATGAGCGCAACACGCATCTGAGTCTGCAATACCGATTTTACTTTTAATGGCTGTCACATTGAGACGCCAGTAAAGACCCACGCACGCCGATGTCCAAGACGGGATTTTCGACCCAACGATCAAAAGATCCGTTGATCTTTGATCCGTTGCTCCGTTGCTCCGTTGCTCCGTTGCTCCGTTGCTCCGTTGCTCCGCTAATCCGTTTCTCTATTGCACCGCTGATCCATCAACGCATGTTCGCCGTCGCGTTCCGTCAGTGGGCCAATATTTGACTTAAGAACAACTTGGTTCGATCCGATTGCGGATTATCAAAAAATTCATTCGGCTCGTTCTCTTCAATAATTTGACCTTCATCCATAAAGATCACTCGGTTGGCCACTGTCTTAGCGAACCCCATTTCGTGAGTAACACAGATCATCGTCATGCCTTCACGGGCTAGTTCGATCATGACATCGAGTACTTCCTTGATCATTTCAGGGTCCAACGCGGATGTTGGCTCATCGAACAGCATAATTTTGGGATTCATACACAACGAACGAGCAATCGCTACCCTTTGCTGTTGGCCACCGGAGAGCTGACCTGGGTACTTCAGTGCCTGCTCTGGTATGCGCACTCGCTCCAAATACTTCATGGCGATTTCTTCAGCGTCCTTTTTCGGCATCTTCTTAACCCAAATGGGCGCCAGGGTGCAGTTTTCAAGCACGGTTAAATGCGGAAATAAATTGAAGTGCTGGAACACCATACCCACTTCGCGTCGAATCGCATCGATGTTTTTCAAATCATTAGTCAGTTCAATGCCATCAACGTTGATTGACCCCTGCTGATGTTCTTCGAGCCGGTTTATACAACGAATGAGCGTCGATTTTCCTGACCCTGAGGGGCCGCAGACCACAATGCGCTCACCACGACGCACTTCGAGATTTATCTCTTTCAAAACATGAAAATTACCGTACCACTTATTCATGTTTTCAATTCGTATCACCACCTCATCACTGACTCGCATGACAGGCGCAGCTTGTGTATCAGTATCCGTCATTATTTCTATTCCACTTTGTAGAGTGCGTGTCGACTGTTGCGACCGTCAGCTCGGTACCAAATTAACGTTTATGACCCGTATGAAGCTTCGCTTCGATATAGCGACTGTAGCGAGCCATAAAATAACAGCAAATCCAAAAGACAATGGCGACGAACACATACCCTGTGTAGGGGACTGATTTAATCGACCAATTGGGATCGGCAATAGAGGCTTGCACAATGCCAAGCAAATCGAACAAGCTGATAATCAGCACCAACGTTGTATCCTTAAACAAACCGATGAAAGTATTCACTATGCCCGGGATAACTATCTTTAGTGCTTGAGGAAGTATCACAAGCCACATCATTTTCCAATACGGCAATCCGAGCGCCATGGCACCCTCGTACTGACCCTTGGGAATCGCCTGCAAACCTCCTCGAACCACCTCCGCCATATACGCCGAGGCAAACAACGCCACCCCAATAACCGCTCTAAGCAGTTGGTCGAATTTCATATCCGGTGGCAAGAATAGTGGGAACATTATGGTGGCCATAAACAACACCGCGACCAGAGGTATACCTCGCCAGAACTCAATAAAGATGGTACTGAGAAGGCTAATGAGTGGCATGTTGGACCGACGCCCTAGCGCTAACACCACACCCAAAGGCAATGACGCCACGATGCCGCTGAGCGCTATAACCAGCGTCAGAGTGAAACCACCCCACTGCGGTGTATCCACGATGGGCAGACCCAGCGTCTCGTTTCCGTACAACAGAAAAAACGCAAGGATCGGATAGATCACGAGCATAAAAATCGCGATGTATTTACGCCCAGGCGTTTTTTCAAACACCAGCAGCGCAATGCCAATAGCCAGTACAACTAACAGGATATCAATCCGCCATCGTTCAGATTTTTCATATAGACCGTATAGGAATTGTTCCCAACGGGCTTGAACAAAAGGCCAACAGGCCACATCGGGATTCGCGCGGCAGGCGTCGGCACCTCCACCCCAGTTTGCCGATACCAATACCCAATCAATAACGGGTGGCAAATACCACAGCACCAGTAATCCCACAACTACAGTGAGTACAGAATTAGTGACGGAGCTAAATAAATTATCTCGCAACCAGGCCACTGGACCTTCGGTACGAATCGGAGCGGGCAGATCTGGCAGATCGCCAGCATAAACAGAGCCGCCTCTGGTATCAGGATTACTCATGCTACCTCTCCACCAGGGATATTCTGGAGTTGTACCAGTTCATGAATGCCGAGGTGAGCAAACTTAACGTCAGATATACCGCTAGAGTCATCGCCATTATCTCAACCGCTTGACCTGTTTGGTTCAGCGTCGTTCCGGCAAACACAGAAAATAAATCTGGATAGGCGATCGCTGTTGCCAAACTCGAGTTTTTGGTCAGGTTTAAAAATTGACTTGTCAACGGGGGGACGATGACACGCAATGCCTGCGGTACAATCACCAAACGCATGCGATGGTTTGGCTTGATACCCAAAGCGGATGCAGCTTCGGTTTGTCCATGGCTGACTGCCTGGATCCCGGCTCGGACAATTTCAGCGATAAACGCCGCAGTATAAATCACCAATGCCAGTAACAATGCCACAAATTCTGGAATGATCGTAATACCGCCCCTTAGCGAAAATCGAGACATTTCCGCAGGTAACATTTCCATTGGCTGCCCAACAATGAAATAAACGACCATTGGCAGCAGCAGAATCAATGCAAGACCAACCCAGAAAGTAGGGAACTGTTGCCCTGTTTTTATTTGCCGACGTTTCGCCCAGAACCGTATAATCAAGGTCAACAATATACCCACCAGCAGGGTCCACCAAACCAAATTAAATTGGGGTTGTAAACTGGGTTCCGCGAATATTAGGCCTCGATTGTTGATCGAGAAAAACACTTTGTCACCAGCCTCATGAAGCGCCCTTGGTCCAGGTAAGGGTTTTAAGACCGCGCTGTACCAAAACAATATTTGCAGTAACAGGGGAACGTTTCTAAACAGTTCTATGTAAAAAGTTGCCACCTTCTGTACTAGCCAATTACTTGAAAGCCTGGCAATCCCGACAACAAAACCCAGCATTAACGCCAGCACGCAGCCGACAAACGCCACAATAATGGTGTTCACCAAGCCGACTAAAAAAACAGTGCCGTAGCTTGATTCTTCCGAGTACCCAACAAAGGGCGTAGAGATAATGCCAAAACCAGAATTGGTGCTGAGAAAGTCAAACCCGGAGGCTAATCCGCGCTTCTCCATATTGACAGCCGTGTTATTGATCACCGAATACACGAACCAGGCAATGACCGCCACCACTAGGGCTTGGATGATCCAGCCACGGTATTTCGGATCGCGCCAGTAGGCTAGCAACGTATTGGGAGACGAGTCAGGTGAAGCCATAGAAAACCGCTAAATGACCTAAAAAAGAAACATCCAACCTACGGTTGGCGATTACAGCGAGAACAAAGAAGGGCCGCTGTAGCGGCCCTTTTCGAATCATCAGTGCATGCCTAGCGCATTGGAGCGGCGTAGAGTATTCCGCCTTGGTTCCACAGTGCGTTAACACCACGATCCAATTTCAACGCAGTGTCAGGACCTACGTTACGGTCATAACTTTCACCGTAGTTACCCACAGCTTTAACAACGTTTGCACAGAAATCATTGCCGAGTCCGAGCTTGCTACCCAGATCGCCTTCAGTACCCATCAGACGCTTGATACCTGGATCATTAGAACCAGCCATCTCCTCTAAATTGCCAGAATTGACGCCCATTTCCTCAGCATTGATCATACAGTTCAGAGTCCAGCGCGCAATGTCACCCCAGGTGTTATCACCATGACGAACCAAGGGTCCCAATGGCTCTTTAGAAATGATTTCAGGCAAAACAACATGGTCATCTGGCTTTGCCAATTTAGTCCGCTGTGCAGCCAATCCTGAACGATCGGTAGTGTAAACGTCACAACGACCTGCATCGTAAGCAGCCACAACTTCGTCAGCCTTTTCAAACGCAACAACAGTGTAATTCATGCCGTTGGCTCGAAAGAAATCTGCAATGTTCAATTCGGTGGTGGTACCTGTGTTTGTACAAACAGCCGCGCCATCTAATTCCAACGCACTCGCTACTTCAAGCGATTTGGGAACCATAAAACCCTGACCATCGTAGTAGTTAACCCCGACGAATTCACCGAAATCGGTGTCACGTGACTGAGTCCAGGTGGTGTTGCGTGCTAGCACGTCAATCTCACCAGAGGTCAACGCAGTAAATCTAACCTTAGCGGACAATGGGGTGAACTTGACCGCTTCACCGTCATCAAAAATCGCTGCCGCCATGCCTCGGCAGAAATCAACATCAAGACCGGTCCAGTTACCTTGATCGTCCGGGTTTGAAAATCCAGGCAAACTCTGGGATACACCACACTGTATAAACCCTTTGGCTTTAACAGCATCAAGTGTTTCACTATCGGCATATGAACTACCGGCAACGGCAGCGAGGACAACGGCTGAGGCCATCGTGTGTAATAAACGCATAGAGTTTTACTCCAAATGGGAAGATGTCTAGTCAAGGACAAACGGATCTCGTCCTCTCGGGGGCAGAAATTAACACATTAGTTAGGCCTTAGACAAAGTCTTGTGCCACATGAGAGTGCAAATTATCGTGACGTTTAACAAATCATGTCGCCATTTGCGAAGTTGCGCACGTGGCTGAGATAGCCGCGCTAGGTGCAGCTCTTTGCTGGGCACTGGGAACCTTATGTGCAGCCGACGCCGCCAGACGTCTGGGCGGTATGACATTCACTCGCTGGCGCTCGGTTTTGGTGTTGATCCTTCTCGTGGGTTACCTAGCGGTTCGCGGCTTTGATTTTCAGGCGATACACCATTGGCCGTGGATAGTGGCCTCAGCGTGCGTCGGCATCTTTATTAGTGATAGCGCGTTGTTTGTCGGCCTAGCGCGGCTTGGTCCGCGACGCAATGCGATAGTGTTTGCGACCAACGCACCTCTTACAGCGATACTCGCCTGGTTGTTTTTAGGCGAGCAATTCACGGCTATTATTATTCTCGGTTGCCTGTTGGTTATCGCCGGAGTCATCATCGCGATTGTCTATGGCAAACGAAGAGATCAGATCCATACTTGGGAATCGATCCAAGGCAGTTTGTTCGTCGGGCTACTGATCGGTCTGTTGGCGGCGCTCGGACAGGCAGCAAGCTCTTTACTGATCACGCCAGTATTAAACGCCGGCGTAGACCCAGCCACCGTAGCGGCAGGCCGCATCGCCGTGGCGGTAGTCGCGCTGTTCGCATTGCGAGGTTTGCTGCCGCGATGGACGCGAGCGAAAGAACCGATCAGTTATAGAAACTTTTGGGCCCTCTTTGCCAGCGGCCTGCTTGGTATGGCTGTAGGCATGACTCTTCTGCTCTATGCCTTTGCCCATGGTTCTGTAGGGCTGAGCGCTATACTGTCGTCCACCACACCGGTGATGTTGCTACCGCTGACCTGGTGGATTTCAAGAGAAAGACCGGCGCTTGGCGCTTGGTTAGGGGCATCGTTAGCTGTGGCAGGCACCGCTATAATTCTCTATACACCGGTTTGAAGCCTTTCACATCTGCTTCGCCACTTCCTTTAGTAGCGTGCGCATAGCTTTAGCGGTACTGGGTGCATCGGGTTGTCGCGGACCGCGTATACCGTTGGCCAGTGTATTGGTAAACGTGGCAGCCAGGCTGCCAGCGAAACTACTACCCGAATAGAGCGTTTGGATATTTTTTGAATCCAGCGTCACTTCAAAGTTGTTATGCCACACGCTTGCACCTCTGACGACATCCACCATCATGGCGGATATAACCGTGGTGCGGTCCGTTCGACTGACTACGTGCATGCGATCGGTCAACAGCTCACCTTGGTTGTTGTACACCTGTTGATTTTCAGCATCGTGTTCGACAACTTGATCAAACTCGAGCCGAGCAAAAATCGCGTACCGAGCGCCCAGATCGGCGCGTCGCAATGCCTCAAGATCTGCTCCACTGAGATAGCCATGTTCAGAGTAATGGACCACTAAGTGTTCATAGGCTTCCTTTCCCAGTTGCTGGGAGACCAACCCAACAACGGGCACCTGATAGCGTGATTCATCGCGAATCACTTGAGCCATCTGCTGTGCCAGAGAGTTTCTGTTAATGACCGATTTAACCTTCGGGTTTTTCGCAATCAATCCCACCACCACGGTAGCGCCCTGGTCACCGGGCACCAGCGGTTCAGGGTGATGACTTTGACAGGCAGAGATTGACAACAACATCGCCAGGGCGAACAGGCATAAAAGTGGGTTTCGCACATCCATAGCGCTGAGTATAGACCGCAGGGAAACACTCGCTGGTGGACGAAAAACGGCCCCGTCCGCCATCCCATCGACCACCCGTCTCCATCCGGAGAGCTACGCCATCAGTGACACAATTTCGACACTCTCAGAAGAATACACAGGCCACTTTCGGCAATGAGTGCAGCCTATCCCGGGGCGACTTTTTTTCATTGTGATCACCTGTTTTAAATCTGCGACCCAGGTGGTCAGCCCGGACCCCGTAAAAAGGAACATTATGGTGCGTTCAAGGCTGCCTTCTGGGAATAAATAGTCTCTATTAACAGGATATCGGCGAGAAACCCCTCCTGGGGCCTTATAATAATAGGCTTTTCTGGTGTCATCGTTAGCCAATCAAGCTGCTTGCGAAGCCCAAACGACACTGCGTGGACTGGCACACCGGGCCCCGCGGGACATTTCTGCGACTCGACGTCGAGGAAAAAAAGCCGGGCTTACACCCTAAGTCCACAAAGCCAGTGATCAAAAAATCAGTGGCGCTGCCGATACAGCACTGAGGAGAACAAAGAGAATGACGGATAGAAAAGCGATCTTAAAGGGCGAAGACGGACGTGAATCGGCCCTACCCCTTCTCAGTGGTACCCATGGACCAGATGTTGCCGACATACGCGGTCTCTATAAGGACACTGGAATATTTACTTACGACCCTGGCTATGCCACCACGGCCAGTTGTAAGAGTGCTATTACCTTTATCGATGGTGATGAGGGCATTCTGCTCTATCGCGGGTACCCAATAGAGCAACTGGCTGAACACAGTAATTATCTCGAAGTCTGTTACCTACTGATGTATGGCGAGCTACCTTCACCCGATCAGGCGGCTGAGTTCACGAATATCATCAAAACACACACGATGGTGCACGAGAATCTGCGCGATTTCATCGATGGATTTCGCTATGACGCGCACCCCATGGCCATGCTGGTTGGAACCGTTGGTGCGATGTCGTCGTTCTACCACGACTCTCTGGATATCACGAACCCAAAACATCGAGAAATCTCTGCTCATCGGCTGATTGCCAAAATCCCAACCATCGCCTCCTATTGCTACAACCATTATCGTGGGCAGCCTTTTATGTACCCAGACAACAATCTGAGCTACGTAGAAAATTTCACCCGCATGATGTTTGCTGTACCGGCTGAGGAATTCAAACCGAATCCTGTCGCTGTTAAAGCGTTAGAACTGATTTTGATTTTGCACGCAGACCATGAACAAAATGCCAGCACATCCACCGTGCGGCTGGCAGGCAGCTCTGGTGCAAATCCATTTGCATCCATCGCAGCAGGAATCGCGAGCCTCTGGGGGCCGGCCCATGGTGGTGCGAATGAGGCTGTGATCAACATGCTCAACGACATCATGTATTCAGGTGAGACCATCGAGCAAACGATTGCGCGAGCCAAAGATAAAAACGATCCATTCCGTTTAATGGGGTTTGGGCACCGTGTCTACAAGAATTTCGATCCGCGCGCCAAGTTGATCCAAAAAATGTGTCATGACATCCTCGACGACTTAGGTGGCGATCAACCACTCTTTGAGTTGGCTCGTGAGCTCGAAAAGGCCACGTTGGAAGACCAATACTTCGTCGATCGTAAACTCTATCCGAATGTCGATTTCTATTCGGGTATCATTCTGCAAGCCTTGGACATCCCGATGAACATGTTTACCGTGATGTTTGCGATGGCACGAACTGTGGGCTGGATTTCGCATTGGATGGAAATGCACGAAGATCCTGATGGTCGAATTGGCCGACCACGACAAATTTACACCGGCGCTGCCAGGCGCGATTACCCAAGCTGAGAAAGGCATGACCAAGGGCACATTGACCGATGAAAGCGTAAGTCCTCAAACATTTACATCGGCTTTAGCTCTAGCGGCCAACGGCGTATCGATTGTCACAACCGGGGGGGAACATGGCAAGGCTGGCCTTACGGTCAGTTCGATGTGTTCTGTGTGCGCCGAACCGGCACTGATTTTGGCTTGCGTTCATCAGCAAAACGAATTTTGCTCCGTAGCCAACCACAATGGCGTGTTTGCCATCAACATACTCTCAACAGATCAAAAAGATCTCTCAATGGTTTTCGCTGGCCTGGGGGAAAATCCAGAAGCAGATCGTTTTCTCAGCGGGAGTTGGAATGCGGCAATCACCGGTTCTCCGCTGTTACAACGAGCTCTCGTCTCTCTGGATTGCGTGATTGAAAACGTTCACGATCATGGAACCCACAGTATATTCATCGGTCGAGTCGTGGGTGTGCAGCATAACGAAGCTGAACCGTTGGTCTACGCCATGCGAAAATTCGTCAAAACCTCCGAACTGTAAATTGACTCGATGTCAATTCTCTACAGCGTTAAAGACGATAGGAACAATTGTCTTCTAAACGCGATCAAACAAGCTCTGCCAGAGCAAACGATCGTGTGTTGGCCCGATTGCCCGAACCCCGAACAGATTGAGATCGCCATTGTATGGGGTATTTCAGAAGGCTTTTTCGAACAATTTCCAAACCTAACGCACTTGCTTTCGCTCTCTGCGGGTGTTGACTATCTACTGAATCGAAACGACATACCCGACAGGGTCTCCATCGTCCGTTTACACGATGCGGGTATGGGCGCTCGCATGGCTGAGTATGTATTGATGGGCACTCTATGGGCTCAGAGAAAAATGCCGGAGCTAGCGATAGCTCAAAAGAAGGCTCAATGGATGCCCTCACTGTCGCCCGCATTAACTGCAGAATTTCATGTCGGTCTGCTCGGTGCCGGTGTGTTGGCCAGCAAAGTCGCCATCACACTCGCCGATGTTGGCTACCCTGTGTCCACTTGGAGTCGTCAACCAAAACAGATACCCGGTGTTACTAGCTACTTCGGACAATCCCAACGAGCTGATTTCTTAGCCAATCTGGATGTCTTAGCCTGCTTACTTCCACTGACGCCATCCACTGCCGGAATTTTAAACGCAACCCTTTTTGATGAATTACCCAAAGGCGCGTTCCTAATCAATGCGGGACGCGGGGCCCATCTGCTCGAAGATGATTTGATACCTGCGCTCGATTCTGGACAGCTAAGCGGAGCTCTGCTGGATGTTTTCATACACGAACCCCTAACCACAGACCATCCTTTTTGGTCTCATCCTCGCATCACCATTACGCCACATGTAGCCGCAGAAACCCAGGCGGCCGAATCAGCTGCTCAAATTGGTAGGAGTCTTGAGTGCATCGCTCGAGGGGAAGATCCACCGGGCTTAGTTGATCGCACCCGCGGATACTGATGCTGGCGCCAGGCTTGCCACGGCTCGCAACACTATCTGCCTCACCAATTCTTCACGCATTTCATCTCGCAGTATCTGCGCCTCTGCCTCTTTACCCAAGACACCACGTTCATCGTAGGTGTATTCACGGCGGACTTCGACACGGTTTGGAATTGCACCAGCTTCGTAGCGCGGCGCTTCATCGCCTTTGCGCTGTGCTATTTGCATGTTAATGGAATGATTGAGCTCGAGTTCGCTAACACGGCCCGTTTGCTGAACTGACACAATACGCTCGCTCTCGTCTTCGTCCGAGAGCCTGAGTAAAATATCGGCGACATCACGATTGCGGGCAATCGTAAAGGCTCGATCCCTCAGCATCGCTTCCAATTCATTGCGAATCGTCACAGCTCGGCCGACATCAATATACACCGCACCCGGATCGGTCAGTTCCGAAACACTACCACGTGGCCTAAAACCGCACGAGGCCAGCACCATCACGATCATTGACAATAACAGTACGTCGCGAAGCGAATTGAACATAGGGATCCTTGAAGAATCGCTGAATCTAGCTTCGATGGTAAACCGAAACCTCTAAAAGCGTCCACCAAGCTAAAAACCGCTACACTGCCAATCATGCATCAGTTGCTGCTCAATCGCGATATTTACACTAAGTTCGTTCAGACCGAACTTGCCAAGGCTCAGCAGTTTCTTTGGATCGTCACGGCAGACATTAAAGACCTACACATAGACATCGATGGCAGATTTAAACCTTTACTCGCATTGTTGGATAAACTGGTGACGGACGGCGTTGCGGTTCGTTTGATTCACGCCAAAGAACCAGGCCCTCGATTTCGAGAAGATTTCGACCAATTTGATGCCTTGGTTTCAAGTGACCTGTTTGAACGAATTCTCTGTCCAAGGGTACACACCAAGGCCATTGTTATCGACGGCACCCAGGCGTTTATCGGCTCAGCAAATCTCACTGGTGCGGGCTTGGGCAGTAAACATGCAGATAAAAGAAACTTTGAAGCTGGATTCGTTTTTGACAACAGCGACCATATTCAGGAACTGATGGATTGGATTGACACTCTGTATCTAGGCGAATACTGCAAAACCTGCCGACGCCGAGAATACTGTCCAGACCCCATAATCGATCATGAGTAACACTGATACCTCACCAAAACTGCCTTTACCTACGGATATAATTGCGGATGTTCTGGCGCGATTTGACCTCATGCCTACACATCCACAAGACTGTTTAGATGAGGCGCGGTACTGGTTGGATAACCCAGGCCTCGATGATCCCAGACTCACCGACTGGCGCGACCTGCCATTTGTCACCATCGACAATCCTGATTCCAAAGACTTGGATCAAGCTCTTTATATTGAAAAATCCAGCGCCGGATTTCGATTGCGCTATGCGTTGGCTGATGCGGCCTATTACATACGACCGGATAGCGCGCTCTTTATCGAAGCACTGCGTCGAGGTGCTAGCTACTACCTGCCCAACCAAGCGGTCGCGATGCTGCCCAGAGAACTGTCAGAAGATTTAGTGTCGTTAAACCCTAAGGTGGATCGCCGTTCACTGGTGTTTGACATAGTTCTATCAGAACAGGGAACGGTAGAAAAAACGACTGTGGTGCGGGCATTGATCTGCAGCCAGGCCAAACTCAACTACGCAGGAGTTCAAATTTATCTGGATGCCTTGAGCCAAGGCAAAGGTCACGGCTACAAACACACACCGTTTGGCGAGTCGCTGAGGCTACTACAGTTGCTGGGTGAATTACTGATTGCTAAAGCCGATGATCGTGACGTCATCACCTACGATCGAGTAGAGGCTGACATAAAAATTGAAGGTGACCCACCTAGATTCACTCTGGGTGAGCGTAGGCGCTACGACACCGAGCGCTACAACGAACAACTCAGCCTTATATGTAATATGGAGGGCGCAAAGCTATTCACAGCGTTGCTGCCACAGGAGCAGGCGCTCCAACCCATTTTCAGAGTACATGAGCCGCCACTAAAGCAAGCCCACAATAAGTTACGTTCGGCCTTGGAGTCCCTAATTGAAACTCGAAAGCTCGATCAGCGTTGGCATTGGCATCAACACCAACCCTTAGCCGACTATGTGCAAAAACTTCCCCGAAATGGCCAGGATGAGCGCCTAGCCAAAGCGATAGAGCGGCAAATACTCATGACCAACCGCGCATCAGAATTTCGCGCTGAACCCGGTCGACACTATGCACTAAGAGCACCAAGCTACGCTCGATTCTCTTCCCCGATGAGAGAGATTGTGGGCATATTCACACACAAGGAATTGCTCGATGCGTTGGGAGACAAAGCGGCTTCCCATCCAGAGGATGCACAACACCAGGCTGACATTATCGCCGCTGGAAACCGTGCCAAGCAGACCCAAAAGATGCTAGACAAAGCACTGCAGCTGGAAGTTATTCATCAAATCCTAACACTGGATTTGGTGGCGGACTCCGCTCCGCGTCATCGAGGCACTGTAATGGGTGGACGTAGTGAGCATCTTTATGTGGCCGTCGATGCGTTTGCCATTGATTTAAAAGTATACCGTCAGGATTTGAACGAACAGTACAACACTCAGTACTCCTTCACCGATATCTCCGCTACCAGCGACGCCGGGCCAGAATTTTTTCTCGGTGATGAGGTGGAGTTGTCGGTGCGTGGCTACGATGCAATGAGCCGCCGGTACGCACTGTCGCTCTGGTTGGCTTAGCGCTACTTTTGCGCTATCGCATAACGCAACACTTCAACCACCTGCTCCGGTGTTTGTGCCCACGCCAGCGCAGCCGCGTCAACTTCTTTCAATGGGTGAATAATGGATTCGTCATGCAAGGTAATATACGGCGTACCGCTAGCAGCGCAGTATCCGGCATCGAAAGCGGCATTCCACTGTTTGTACTGATCACCAAAGCGAATGACAGCAATATCACTTTTTTGCAATAGAGTGTGGGTACGAATAGCGTTGACCTTTGCCGATTTATGATCTCGCCAGAACGGTTGGTCCTCCCCGCCCAGAACATCCCCCGCAGCATCACTGGCTGGATGGTCTGTCACTGCGGAAGTGAACGTAATATCCAACCCGGCCGCTTTAGCGCCATTGATAATCTGATCCCGCCAATCGGTGTGAATTTCACCCGATAGATAAACAGTCCAATGCATTGTCAGCCCTCCACAGATACCGTTAAATAATTAGTTCTTTTTGTCTGTCTTCAGTATTAATTCGGATCGTTCAGCCACAAGTATGCCACCAACAACCAATAGCAATCCAACCGCATGGAACCATTGAAACAACTCCTGCAGTATCAACACCGCCAGCACGGAGCCAAATATTGGAACTAAATTTATAAACAATCCGGCGCGATTCCCGCCAATCGCTGCCACACCTTTGGCATAGAACAACTGACTGCAAAAGGTAGGAAACAACACAGCGTAACAAAGTACAGCCCATCCGCGCCAGCCAGGCACAGAGAATGGCTGTGTCACTAATTCATATATCATAAACGGGGTTGCCGCGATTGTCGCACCGGTAAATACGACCAGCATAAAACTCATCCAGTCTATATTGGGCCGCCAGCGCAGCCCAAACGTGTAACCTGCATAAACCACACAGGCCATCAGCATGATCACATCACCGGTATTAAACCCCTCGTTGAAAAACGCCGCTGGATTGCCTCGCGTACAAGTCACGAGCACTCCAATCATCGATACGAGCAAACCCAAGAGCTGAAGGGCACGTACGCGAACACCTAGTACGACAAAATTTAGAATAAAAATAAATGCCGGCATATACGCTTGGAGAATGCTGGCGTTAACTGCAGTGGTCTTAGTTAAGGCCAGATAAAGCAACATATTAAAACCACCCAACCCCACAGCGCCCAACGCAAACAACAATGCACCATTGGTTCGAATCGTCGGCCAATCGGCCCGTGTTTTATGCCAGGCAAACGGCAAAATCACCAAAGAGGCCAGCAACCAACGCGCAAAGGTCAACGTCATGGGTTGCCAATCTAACGATCCCAAACGCCCAGCCACGGTGTTTCCACCCCAAAATAAAGCGGTTAAGCACAATAAAAAGTAAATGGGTGCGGTGTTTTTCACAATGGATTGAACAACCGGTGCGGCCAACGAGTGTTCATCATCTGGATGCTCGGCGACCGTTGCCTAGAGGATCTTCGGTGAAGCGCCCTATCAGAAGCTCTGGAATGTGGTAACGAGAACCAATAGATCGATCTGATAGTGCTGGGACAACTAGCTGCTGCTTATCGCTAGTTGGCAACGATATTCACCAGCTTTCCCGGTACCACAATGACTTTCCGAACGGTCAATCCATTCAGATGGCGGGCCACATTGTCGTCTGCCTTTGCCGCTATTTCACACGCTTCTTTACTCGCATTGGCTGCAACCACGACCGCTGCACGGCGCTTGCCATTGACCTGCACAACCAATTCCAAACTATCGCGCACCAATGCCTCTTCATCACACTCTGGCCACGCTTCATTGATCAATGGGCTTTGATACCCAAGCCGCTGCCACAATTCATGGGTGATGTGTGGCGTCAGCGGACTCAATAGCCTAACCAACGCACTATAGGCCTCATGCAAAACCGCTTGACCCTGTGGCGAAGCGTCTGAGAATTTGCTCGCTTCATTAAACAATTCCATCATCGACGCTATGGCCGTATTAAACGTGAAACGCCGTTCGATATCATCGGTGACTTTGGCAATGGTTTCATGGGTTTTTCGCCGCAATGATTTTTGGTCGGCGGTTAAAGAATCAGCCTCGATATCTTCATCAGCGAGTCCTTGCAGTGAATTAACCTCTCTCCATACGCGCTTCAAAAACCGATGCATACCTTCCACGCCACCTTCTTTCCACTCTAAGGACTGATGAGGAGGCGTATCACTGACAGAGAATAATCGCACCGTATCAGCGCCATAACGGCTAATCATTTCTAAAGGATCGACGCCATTATTCTTGGATTTGGACATTTTCTCGATGCGCCCGACAGTCACAGGCTTACCATCGGCTTTTAGCGTAGCAGAACCGATTCGCCCCTTATCGTCTGTAGTAATATCGACTTCTTTGTAGTTAAAGTACTCCGGCTGACCATTGTCAGAAGTACGGTAGAAAGTCTCAGACACCACCATGCCTTGCGTGAGCAAACGAGTAAACGGTTCATCACTTTCCAAGAGCCCAACATCACGCATCAGTTTGTGGAAGAAGCGCGCATACAACAAATGCAGTACCGCATGCTCTACACCGCCGATGTATTGATCGACCGGCAGCCAATAGTTAGCTCGCTCATCCACCATAGCTTGGGCTTCTGGGCAACAATACCGTGCGTAGTACCAGCTGGATTCGAAAAACGTATCGAACGTATCTGTTTCTCGCGTGCCAGGCTGATCCGTTCCAGGCACCACCGTGTTGAAAAACTCTGGATCTTCTTTTATCGGCGATTTAACCCCCGAATACTCAACATTCTCTGGCAGCAGTACCGGCAGGTCCTCTTCAGGCACCACATGAACGTTGCCGTCTTTGTCATAGATGATCGGGATCGGACACCCCCAATAACGCTGCCTCGACACTCCCCAATCGCGCAATCGATAGTTAACCTTCCTTTCTCCATTCGCTTCTTTTGCTAAAAACTCGGCACAAGCATCAAAGCATTGTTCGAAATCCAGACCATCGAATTGACCCGAGTTGATCGATACCGTATTTTGCTTGTCAGTAAAAGCAGCTTCTGCAACATCCACGCTCTGTTTGGTCGATTGCACCACTTGTTTAATAGGTAATTCGTATTTGGTCGCGAATTCGTGATCACGCTGATCGTGCCCAGGCACTGCCATCACAGCCCCAGTGCCGTAGGTAATCAATACAAAGTTAGCCACATATACAGGTACAGCTTCACCGGACACCGGGTTGATCGCCTCTATCCCAAGTGGGTAGCCGCGTTTTTCCATCTTTTCCAAGACCGCCTCTGACGTGCCCGTCTTGAGGCACTCATCAATAAAGTCCTGAACTCCGACATTTGATTTGGCCGCTTCACGAGCGACCGGGTGTTCAGCGGCCACAGCCATGTAAGTAACCCCTGCAACGGTATCCGGACGCGTGGTGTACACGCGAATAACCTCTGGCGAATCTTTGAGCCGAAAATCGAATTCAACACCCTCTGAACGACCGATCCAATTACGTTGCATGGTGCGAACAGCGTCAGGCCAACCGTCAAGTTTCTCGGTTTCTTCCAACAGTTCATCGGCGTACTGGGTGATCTTTAAAAACCATTGGGGAATTTCTCGCCGCTCCACCTGCGCCCCCGATCGCCAACCCCGACCTTCAGCATCCACCTGCTCATTCGCCAATACCGTTTGCTCGATCGGGTCCCAATTAACCACAGCCATTTTTTTGTACGCTAAGCCTTTTTCTACCAGTTTGGTGAAAAACCATTGCTCCCATTGGTAGTACTCCGGCTTGCAAGTTGCCAGTTCTCGCGACCAATCGTAGGCAATGCCCAACCGTTGTAATTGCTCCCGCATTTCTTCAATATTTTTGTAGGTCCAATCGGCCGGAGGAGCATTGTTTTTAATGGCAGCATTTTCAGCGGGTAATCCAAACGCATCCCAGCCCATGGGCTGAAGCACGTTAAAGCCCTGCATGCGCTTGTACCGGGAAACAACGTCACCGATGGTGTAATTCCGAACATGCCCCATGTGCAAGCTGCCACTGGGGTAGGGAAACATACAGAGGCAATAGTATTTAGGCTTGTCAGGATCTTCGATCACCTCGAAGGCACTGTTAGCCTGCCAGACTTTTTGGACACTGGCCTCGATAGCGGATGGGTCGTATTGATCCTGCATGATTTGCTGCGCTGACATAAGAAGCTGGAACTAATAATACAGTAGCAGGCATCTCTGAGGAGATAAAACCAACTTTAGGTCTTACGACCGAGCGGGATGCACAAAAAGCTCGTGCAACAATCGATAATTCGCATTACCCAAGGTGCCGTTCAAATCACTGGCAATCGAGTTCGGATACATGTCGCTCAGATCCAGATCGATTCCGACCCCTCCGAGCCGAATGTCGGTTTGTTTATGAATGTGTTGCGCCACCGCGCTCAAATGAGAGGCTAAAAACCCTTCCTGATTAGTATTGTGGGTAGCGGTATCCATGGGAGCGCCATCGGAAATGACCACCAGATAACGACTCCGCTCGGGTCTTGCCTGCAATCGGCGATAGGCCCAAACCAGTGCTTCTCCATCAACACCTTCGCGAAAATGCTGAGTTTCTAGCATGCAGGCCAACCCAAGTCTGGCCCGGCGCCAGTGGGTATCGGCATCTTTATAGACAACGTGCAGCGTCTCCCCCAACCTACCCGGATTATCCGGACTGCCTGTCTTACGCCAATCACGCATCGCTCGGCCTCCATTCCAATCTGCCGTAGTAAATCCCAGCACTTCGGTGGCGACATCGATCATCTGCAGGGCGCGACAAAAGGTATCCAGTAACACCGCCACTGCGGCGAAACGTTGTTTCTTCATCGACCCGGAATTGTCCACCAAAAACGACACAACCGTATCGCAGCTAGGCGCGGAGAGTTCCTGTTTGAAAACTTGCGCATAGGCTGAATTACTCACCATCTGCGCCAATCGCCGAGCATCGATCAGACCCTCTTCTTGGCCAAACAACCAGCCATCGATGGCCAGATCAGCAAACAATCGTTGTAGTGAACGGGCTAATTTGGTCAGACTCACCGCCTGTGATTGCACACCTTGATCAAGTTTGCGCCTTAAGGTTTGGATTCGCGCTGTGCGATACAGTGCGGTTGCCTCTATCTCGACATCGTATTGCCGCGTGAATACGTGATACCCGCCGGCTGCATCTAACTGTTCTTCGTAACTGGCTGTCACTGCATCGGCTAACATGGTCGACGCATCTATCAGCGTATCCTTATTCCAATCCGGCGGTAGGATGATTGAATGACGCTCCTTAGCAGAGTCACTGTCATCAATGGCAAGATCATCGCTGTCAATCATCGCCTCAATCGCTTCGCTGATCGCTTTGGCCGGTACCGCAAAGGCGGCTTGATCATCCACTAGATGTTGCAACCCCTTTAAATAAAGACCCAGCACCGGCCCAAGATTCGCCCGTGTCGCTTCAATTAGACTCTCAGCCGATTCATCCTCTATCGTGCCCATTAAGCGAGCACGCACCATGTGTACAACCGTATAAAGCAAGACACCCAGCTCGCTATCGGCCATCCCATCGGCATGCACCTGCTGACACCAGCCGACAAACCCCGCTGCGATGTTCGAGCGAATGCCTTGACAGGCACGTGGAGCGAGAGACTCACAACGCAATTGCTCGAAAATATCAAACAAAATGCTCGCAAAGTTCGAGCTTGGAGTAAGTTGTTGGTGTAGCTCATAATCGCTGTGCCGAAGCCGTAAACCCAACGAGTCCACAATAGACCGACTGCGAGTGAGCGTAATTTCGCCGAAGTCTGCTACCAGGTGGGGAGAGGCAAATGGCTGGGGTATACCCGCAACTCGCATTCGATTGGCTCTGTACTCGGCGCTCGGTACGCCGGCAATAGCACGTAAGCTAGCCGCCCCGTGTCGTTCACGCTGTCGCAGTGTAGAGCTGGGCCTAACGTCAGCCATCATCGGTTGCGATGGACTCGGGCAGTTCTTTACCCATCGCTCGCTGATAGTACTCAGCGACTATCGATTGTTCAGCGTCATCGCATTTATTGAGATACGACAGACGAAACGCTTGTTCGATATCGTCAAATATCAACACATTTTCGGCCCAGGTAATGACCGTTCTTGGAGACATCACCGTCGAGACATCGCCAGCGGCAAAACCGGTTCGCGTCAAAGCGGCCAACGCTACCATCGAGTTCACCAATGCTACTGCATCACTTCGAGTGGTCAGTTTGGGCACTTGAGCATTCACAATCTCGGCCTCAGCCGTGGGCGACAAATAGTTGAGCTTTGCGACGATGTTCCATCGATCAATCTGAGCCTGGTTGAGTAACTGGGTACCGTGGTAAAGCCCATTCAGATTCCCCAAACCGACGGTGTTAGCAGTGGCAAACAATCTAAATGCCGGGTGTGGCGTGATCACCCTATTTTGATCAAGCAACGTGAACTTGCCGTCTTTTTCAAGTATTCGTTGTATCACGAACATAACGTCCGGTCTCCCGGCATCAAACTCATCAAAAATGAGCGCTACCGGTCGTTGCAGAGCCCAAGGTAAAATACCTTCCTGGAATTCCGTCACCTGCTTTCCATCACGTACCACAATCGCATCACGGCCCACCATATCCAAACGGGAAATATGCCCATCGAGATTGACCCGCAAACAAGGCCAATTCAGTCGAGCCGCAATTTGCTCAATGTGAGTTGATTTGCCGGTGCCGTGATAGCCCTGAATCATCACTCGCCGATTTTGTGTAAAGCCTGCGAGAATCGCCAATGACACGTCCCGATCGAACCGATAGGCTGGATCGATCTGCGGCACATGATCTGTCTTTTCAGAAAAAGCGGGTACTCGTATGTCGCTGTCAATGCCCAATACCTCACGGGCGCTCACCATCGTGTCCGCTACTTGTAAATCATCGCTCATCGTAGATTACGGGGTTATAACTTCGTTAGATTTGAATCACTTATACCATGTCACCGGATTTAGAGTTCGGTCACCTCGCCACCGGCTTTAGAGCCAACTAGCCCACTGGAATATCGGGGTAGACGGCGGATCGTGTCTCCGGTATCGGTGCGTTGTCGGCACTGCGATAGGTATAAACAAGTGTGCGCTTGATCGTGTCGCTGGTGTTCTGGCCTGCGGCGTGTAGAGTTTTCGAATGAAAAAACAGCACGTCCCCGGCTTCCAACTCCACCGTCTTGGCCGTGGCCAGCAGTTCTTCATTTTCTGGAATGTCAGTTCGCAAAAACAGCGCAGCATCAAATCGCCCCGGATCAATCTCCAATCGGTGGGACCCTGGTAACACCAGCAGACAGCCGTTTGCGGCATTTTCTGGACCAAGCGCCAACCAGGTGCTCACTAATTCAGGCCGATCAAAGCGCCAGTAACGAATATCTTGATGCCAGCTTGTCACGCTGCTGTAACCCGGATGCTTCGTCATCACACAGTTATGATGATTTTGCGACAACAACAACGCGTCAGTCCGCATCAGTGTTTTGAGTGTGGCGGCAATCGCTGAGTCAAGACCGATAGCCTGAAATTGAGCGTCCCGACTAAAGGCGTGCAACAGACGCCTGGGGGTGTGTCCGCCGGGTGCGGTACGAGATTCCGGCGAGCCTGGATAATGCACATCCGCCTCGAACTCAACAGGAGCCAGTGCTGGATTCAGAGAGCGATCAATCAGTGCTACCAAGTCATCGGTTCGCGCCCGATCGATAAGACCTCGACGTATCAGATACCCGTCCCGGTCAAATCGCTGTGCTTCATGTTCGGAGAGTTGCGCTGTATTCATCCCGACCCACCTATATCATGGCTGTTCATTGATTAGACACCGCCAGTGTACCCCTGTATCTGTATAAAAACCGGGCGCAATACAAATCTTCCCATGCGACTCCTTGCAGCCCGTACACTATTCGCTGCCTCCAACCGTATCAGGATCCATGAGCAAACACATTCTTGTTCAAAATGCGTGTCAGAACAATTTAAAAAACCTTGACTTAAAGCTGCCACATGGAGAACTGATCGTCATAACCGGTGTCAGTGGTTCGGGTAAATCAACTCTCGCCTTCGACACGATTTATGCCGAAGGCCAGCGCCGTTACGTCGAAACCTTTTCCCCCTACGCCAGGCAGTTTTTGGACCGCATGGACAAACCAGCGGTTGATCGGATCGAAGGCATTCCCCCTGCCATTGCGATTGATCAAACTAACCCTGTTCGAACGTCTCGTTCCACCGTTGGCACCATGACGGAACTGAACGATCACATCAAACTGTTGTTTGCTCGCACCGCAAAACTGTACTGCGGAGGCTGCGGCGAACCAATACGCCGAGATACTGCTCAAGCGATCAGTGATGATTTTCTAAACGTCGCTGAATTTACCAATCAGCGCCTGATGGTTACGTTTACCGTCGATGTACCAGAGAATTTCAGCAAGCAAGAGATTCAGGAATGGTTAGCTCTTCAGGGTTACACGCGGATTCATAAACAACAGCCAAAACATCTGCAAGTGATCCAAGACCGGCTCAAAATAACCAAGGCGAATGCCGGGCGGTTTATCGAAGCTGTGGAAACTGCGCTTCGCTATGGTCAAGGCAAGGTCACCATCCACACGCTTGACGATCAGCGAGAGTCCGTGTCACAGCGGGAATACTCTGTCGCTTTGCAATGCGGTAAGTGCGGTACTCAGTTTACTGAGCCCACAGCTAACTCATTCTCATTCAATTCACCGATTGGTGCCTGCGAGAGTTGTCGAGGATTCGGCCGAGTTATGGGTATTGACTATCGACTGGTCATACCCGATGAGAGCAAAACGCTCAAAGAAGGCGCGATTCGGGTTTTTCAGACGAAAACCAATCTGATCTGCCAACGCGATATGGACCGAGCTGCCAAAGAACAAGGCATTCCCATGGATGTTCCATGGAACAAGATGAAAAAGACAGATCAAGACTGGGTCATTAACGGCGACTCTGCCAAACGGCGCGGTAAAGGTCGCAGCCGCAAAAGCTGGTATGGCGTTGCTGGCTTTTTCAGTTGGCTTGAAGGTCGTGCCTACAAAATGCATGTCCGTGTGCAGTTGGCAAAATATCGCAGCTATGAACCTTGCAGTGCTTGCAACGGTGCGCGATTAAAACCTGAATCGTTGTTGTGGCGTGTGGGAGCCTTCGAAGACGCACAGGCTGTTATCGATAAAAAGCAGCGATTCATACCCGCAGATTCAACACTAAGCCTACGAAAAGCTCAGTCGTTACCCGGTTTGAATCTAGTGGATTTCATGAGACTACCGCTATCTGCTGCCTTGGTTTTTATTGAACGCTTGGCTGCGGGTCAGAACGATGAAGCCACTCAAATGGTGGCGCAAGAGATGCTCTCCAGGCTGCGCTATTTAAACGATGTTGGGCTCGGTTATCTCACACTGGATAGGCAATCTCGCACACTCTCTGGTGGTGAAGTGCAGCGCATCAATCTCACCACTGCGCTAGGAACTTCTTTGGTGAACACGTTATTTGTGCTCGATGAGCCAAGTATCGGACTGCATCCGCAAGACATGGACCGTGTTATTCGTGTGTTGCAACGCTTGCGCGATGCTGGCAACACACTAATAGTTGTTGAACACGATCCACAAGTGATGATGGCAGCCGATCGCATTATCGATATGGGTCCAGGCCCCGGTGTTACCGGTGGCAATATTGTGTTTAATGGTCAACCGGCCAAGTTGTTGACCAAAACCAATTCTCTGACAGCAGATTATTTAAAGGGTAAGAAGCGTTTAACGTTAGCCAACCATTCCAAACGACCTAAAACGTCAGAGCGACTGGTGATTAAAGGGGCCACAGGCAACAACCTTAAAAACATCACTCTAAATGTACCGTTAAACAAACTCGTCTGCATCACCGGACCCAGTGGCTCAGGGAAATCTACGCTTTTGCAGGATACTTTGTACAACGCGCTAGTGGCGATGAAAGGTAAACCAAAAGAGCTGGCTGCGCCATTCAGCACTATCACTGGCGATCAATATATCGATGACATTGTGTTGGTCGATCAATCCCCTATTGGAAAATCGGCGCGCTCGAACCCAGTGAGCTATACCGGAGCTTTTGAGGCCATAAGGAAGGTATTTGAAAAAGTGCCCGAAGCAAAAGAACGAGGCTACAAAGCCAGTGCATTCAGCTTCAACTCAGGTATGCGTTGTCCGGCATGCTCGGGCAACGGCTTTGAACACGTTGAAATGCAATTTCTGAGCGACGTGTATCTGCGGTGTGGAGAATGTCAAGGAAGACGCTACCGACAGGAATTGTTGGAAATAAAAGTTTTTTCCGCCACATCCGACACCGGCTTGTCGATCGCTGATGTGCTGGAACTCACTGTGGACGCCGCATTAGAGTTTTTTAGCCAAAGCGATCCAGTGATTCAATCACTCAAACCTCTCGCTGATGTCGGCCTTGGCTACGTACAACTGGGCCAACCCGTACCAACGTTAAGTGGTGGCGAAGCGCAGCGACTAAAACTGGCGGCTCACCTCGTGGAGGCAGCAGCCAATCAACGTAAACGCGCCGGGCCAACCAAAACCCTGTTCCTGTTCGATGAACCGACCACTGGTTTGCATTTTGACGACATCGATAAATTACTCAGTGCTTTCGATCAGCTGCTTGATCAGGGTCATTCATTGTTGGTCATAGAACACAACCTAGACGTCATAGCCAACGCCGATTGGATTGTAGATTTGGGGCCGGCAGGCGGCGAACAAGGTGGGCATATTGTTTGTAGCGGTATCTTAAAAAAAATCATGGACACCCCACAGAGCATTACGGGTCAAGCACTCATCGACTACCAGGCTGCCAACACAGATTTAAAAAAACGCGCTCATGCCTTGAAGCGATACGTTAAGGAGTCAGCCAGCGCTTCCTATAAGGTGGAGCAAAAACCGGTTATTAGTGTCCAGCAGGCTCGGGAACACAATTTAAAAAACATCAATGTAGAGATTCCGCGAAACAAATTTTCGGTGATCACAGGGATGAGTGGCAGTGGGAAAAGCACATTAGCGTTCGACATTGTGTTTAACGAAGGTCAACGACGCTATCTGGAATCGCTCAATGCATACGCTCGACAGTTTGTGCAACCAGCCTCTCGGCCGGATGTCGATGCCATAACGGGCATTCCACCGACCGTTGCGATTGAACAACGCACCAGCCGAGGGGGCAGAAAAAGTACGGTCGCCACTATGACCGAGATTTACCACTTCCTACGTTTGCTTTTTGTCAAACTCGGTGAGCAATATTGCCCTGATTGTGGGGTACCGATTTCGGCCCAATCCGTTGAGGCCATCACTGCACAGGTGATGAAGCAGCACAAAGGCAAACGTATCACGTTGTATTCGCCGCTGATTGTGGATCGCAAAGGCTTTTATACCGATCTAGCGAAGTGGGCATTGAACAAAGGCTTTGAGCACCTTCGCGTCGATGGTGAACTACTCCCTTGTGACAACTGGCCGCGCTTAGACCGATTCAAAGAACACACTATCGACTTACCAGTCATTACCTTAGATGTAAACGTCAAACGCGAAGCTGTGTTGGAGACTGCCATTCAACGGGCGGTTGATTTCGGCTCTGGATTGGTCAAGATAGGAAGTACAACGAAGAACGAGAAATTGTTCTCCACCCAACGGGCCTGTCCCAATTGTCAGGCCAGTTTTCCCGAACTCGATCCACGCTTTTTCTCCTACAACTCCAAGCACGGTTGGTGCCCCGACTGCTATGGCACGGGTGAATCTATCGATGGATTTGATGAAGAGACAACCGGCGAGGAATTAGGGTGGCTTGAAAAAGACGGTAGCAGCGATGTGTGCGGCACCTGCGACGGACAGCGACTGAACCCCACCAGTTTAAGTGTGTATTTCAAAGATCGATCGATCGCCGACTACGCGGCATTGTCCATTGACAGAGCAGCAGATGAATTCAAGGCTTTGAAGCTGAACAAAAGAGAGGCAGCGATTGCTCGCGATAGCCTGACAGAGCTGATTGCTCGACTCGATTTTCTACAGGAAGTCGGCCTATCCTATTTATCTCTGGATCGTTCGGCTCCCACCTTAAGTGGTGGGGAGGCACAGAGGATACGCCTGGCAGCGCAGCTAGGCTCTAATCTGAGAGGCGTGTGCTACATACTCGACGAACCCACGATTGGCCTACATCCTCGCGATAATCGAATGCTTCTCAACACGCTTGGACAACTAAGAAAAAAAGGCAACACAATCATTGTGGTTGAGCACGATGAAGAAACCATCAGTAGTGCTGAGCATATAATTGATATTGGTCCAGGTGCCGGAGTACGCGGAGGCGAAGTCGTCACGACCGGTAGCGTGGCAAAAATCAAGCGCGATAAGGCATCGATCACCGGCAAGATGCTGGCCAAGCCATTGCAACATCCACTACATCAAGCTCGACAAAAATCTGGTACTGAGATTAAAGTCACTGATGCCAGGCTTCACAATCTAAAAAAAGTCACCGTAGCTATTCCGCTTCAACAACTGGTCTGCATCAGCGGTGTGTCGGGCTCAGGCAAAAGTACGCTAATTCGCAGCGTTGTGCACGATAATCTGAAGTCACTGAACGGGAATAAAAAGAAAGTGCGCAAACTCGGCCCCATCGGCGGATGTCAATCCATTGAGGGCTGGGAAACGATCAATCGCGTGCTCGAGGTTGACCAAACCCCTATTGGGAAAACACCGCGTTCCTGTCCAGCAACTTATATTGGCTTTTGGGACAACATCCGAAGGCTATTTGCAGACACCACCGAGAGTCGTATACGTGGATATTCCGCGAGTCGCTTTTCATTTAACGTATCGGGTGGCCGGTGCGCAGAATGCGATGGCCAAGGTATGAAACGCATAGAGATGAACTTTCTGCCAGATGTGAAGGTTCCCTGTGAAGTTTGTCGAGGTGCTCGCTTTAACAACGAAACTTTGTCGATTCGATATAAGGATAAATCCATCGGTGATGTGTTGTCTATGAATGTCGATGACGCCGTGACATTTTTCGAATCTCATACCAACATCCATCACACACTCAAATTGCTTCAAGATGTGGGATTGGGTTATCTGACGCTTGGACAGCAAAGCCCCACGCTCAGTGGTGGAGAAGCGCAACGTATAAAGTTAGTGGCAGAATTGGCAAAGGCCAAACCCGTTGTTGAGGATTCCAGTGGCCGTAGCATTGCTCGGGTACATACGCTCTACATTTTGGACGAACCCACGGTCGGTCTTCACATGGCTGATGTTGAAAAGCTGATTCACGTGCTACACCGGCTGGTGGATGCAGGTAACTCTGTATTTGTCATTGAGCATAATCTCGATTTAATTGCTGAAGCCGATTGGATTATCGATATGGGCCCAGAAGGCGGCCGGGGTGGAGGTAAGGTAGTCGCAGCTGGCCCACCCAAGAAAGTGATGAACGCCAAGCGATCACGCACAGCACCTTTTTTACAAGAATTGTTTAATCGGCAGAAATCCTCCGTGTGACGGGATAAGGCCTATTTGCTGGTCTGGTTCAAATTCGTCTCAGACAGGATCAAACCAGCCGCTGGTTCGCCCTACCGTTCTAGATTCCTTCGCGGGCATTTTTTCGTGGGCCAGCGGCGGTTTTAGCGGTATAGTGGTCCAACGAACAGTTGAGACCAGACTTCACAAGTACTGAATTTCTGTTCAGGATTTCGATAGCGCCAGCGCAGTAATCTTGGTTGAAAATCAACCAAAATCGCATCATGGGCGCGCATCGAGCTGGAAGAAACAACCCGAAACTAACTTGGAGAGAGAGAGAAAATGAAAATAAAAGTGATCGCAGCGGCTATCGGTCTGACGATGGGCGCCACGGCCGCCTCGGCAGCAGACAGCTTGGAGATGACCTCCGCGTTTGGGAAGAACCTGCCAATCTTAGGTACGGCCGCTACCGACTTCGTGGCCAAAATTAATAGCATTTCAACAGATGTTGAATTCGAGCACTTCGATCCAGGCAAGCTTGTGCCAACGCTGGAAGCGCTGGATGCCGTATCTAACGGTTCTGTCGATTCTGCCTTTGCCACTTCCGGCTACTGGCAAGGCAAAATTACTGCAGCGTCGTTGTTTGCCGCGGTGCCATTTGGTCCTGAAGCTGGCGAATTTCTTGGCTGGATCTTCTATGACGATGGCGCTGCTTTATGGCAAGAAATGTATGACCAAGCCGGATACGATGTACAAGCCATTCCATGCGGTGTAATTGCACCAGAAACTTCTGGTTGGTTTAAAAAAGAGATCAATAGCGTTGATGACCTCAAAGGTCTGAATATGCGCTTTTTCGGCTTAGGTGCCGAAGTGATGCAAAAACTGGGTGTGTCTACCTCTTTGTTAGCTGGTGGTGACATTTTTCCAGCTCTGGAACGCGGAGCCATAGATGCCACAGAATTTTCCATGCCTCGCATCGATGCTCGCTTAGGGTTTCATAAAATCACCAAATACAATTACTTCCCGGGTTGGCACCAGCCATCCACGTTGTTCGAATTATTGGTGAACAAAGATGTTTGGGAAGATCTCTCTGAAATAGCGCAAAATCAAATCAAGGTAGCGTGTACCGCCAATATCACCACCAACCTGGCAGAAGGAGAAGCAACCAACTACGCCGCAATGGTTGATAATGAAAAAAACAACGGTGTCATCATTAAGCAGTGGGACCCTGAGATCCTGGATCTTTTTCAAACTACTTGGAATGAAGTGGCTGAAGAGTTAGCTGCCGAAGACGAGTTCTTCAAAAAAGTTTGGGATGATATGCAGGAATACAGAGCCGGCTACAAAGTTTGGTCTGAGAACATTTATCTGCCGCGAAACCGCTAGTTAGTGGTCTAAAACTGAGTGTGCGGGTTCCATTGTAGAACCCGTACACCTCATCCCTTGGTGACCATCTCTGTAGGTTACTACCATTTCTCAACTTGATTTTTCAGGTGCACTATGCCTGGCATTGACAGCCTTACCCCAGACACGCCGGTAGTCATCACTGATCCCAGTGAACGTGGCAAAGACGATCACTTGTGGGGTGATCGGCTTATGGTACGCATCGGAAACTTTCTCGCATGGCTCTTTCCGGTTCTAATGCTGGCCATTGTGTCTCAAGTTATTATGAGAAAAGCAGGTTTTAATCAGGCCTGGCTCGATGACGCACAGTGGTGGATTTACGGTGTCGCCATGCTTGCAGCCTTCGGTTATTCAATTACCAACGAAAGTCATGTTCGGGTAGACATACTTCATCAAAGATTTAGTGATCAGAAAAAAGCTCGCATAGAGGTATTTGCTTTGGGATGGCTATTGCTGCCTTTTATTGCGGTCATGACCGATATATTGATTCACTATGCATGGGCTTCGTTTATAGCAAAAGAAGGATCGGACAGCCCCAATGGATTGCACCGACTGTATCTGTTAAAAATCAGTCTGCCGGTGCTGTTTCTGTGCGCTGGAATTGCCGCCTGGGCATCACTCAAGCGCAATCACGCTAAGTTCGCACACCCACACTTTTGGAAACTGGTTCTCGCCGCACTACCACTTTTTTTGTTTGTTACCGAGAGAATCGCCTTCTATGCGCTGTGGTGGTATATCCGCTTTACACAACCTGATATCAAATCCAGGAGAATTCCCAAAGAACCGTTGATGGAGCACTCTTTAACTATCGGGCTTTGTTTGTTAGCTGCAGTTTTAGTGATCGCTTTTTTTAAGAGAAGTCGGCTCAGCGAGAGAAACGTGTAATGGCATTGCTCGAATTTATGGGTCAATTTTTAGACCTGAACCAATGGATGGTTCTATTCATGTTCCTAACGTTCATTGTCATGCTGTTCAGCGGTATTCCCGTTGCCTATGCACTGGTGGGTGTTAGCTTGTT
>JAHQVR010000020.1 GCA_019634245.1 Gammaproteobacteria bacterium | reverse complement strand
TTGAATTTTGCGCGAATCGGAGCGGCGAAAAAAGTGGCCATTACGGACCACATGCGCGCTATCGGCGCGGCAGTTGGGGCATTCAGGGCACATCCGTGCGCTCCTGTTGTCATTTGTAGAGCTTAGAGACTACTACAAAAACCCATCCGTAGCCAAGTGGGCCAGTATTTAGGGGGAAACCCCGCGAGCAGAGCGATCAATCGATCGGCTCAGCAGTATGACTGGAATAAGGCCGACCGCGACTATCAGCAACGCAGCTAAAGCACTTTCTCCGAGTAACTCATCAGAGGCGTATTGATAAACATGCGTGGCCAGCGTATCGAAATTAAACGGTCTCAGCACCAATGTGGCGGGCAATTCTTTCATACAATCAACGAACACCACCAATGCCGCGCTGAGTAAGCTGCTCCGAATCAACGGAATATGAATATTCCATAAAATCGAGCCAGTTCCGCGTCCTAAAGAGCGTGCGGCATCGTCCATATTCGAGCTGATTTTATTCATCGCTGCATCGATACCGCCAAAAGCAACAGCGAGAAATCGCACTATATAAGCGAAAATCAACGCGAAAACGGTCCCACTGAGGAGTAGTCCGGTTGAAATACCGAACCATTGTCTCGACATGGCGTCGAGTGTGTTGTCGAACGCTGCAAACGGCACGATGATCCCTATCGCCAGCACTGCTCCGGGAACGGCATAGCCGAGGCGAGATAAATTGCTAGTAAGGGTAAGCAGTGGGTGTTTGTTCAGTCGCAGGCTGTAACTGAGCAGTATCCCAATGCCGACCGCGATCAGTGCCGCAGCACTCGACAACGCAATGCTGTTCCAGGCGATTTGCAAAAAGTCTGAATTCCACGACACATCGAAATAGCGGATTGCATATCGTGTTAAAACGATGGCTGGGATACCAAAACCTAGCAGAATCGGAATCGCACAGGCACAGGTTGCCAATGCTGCCTGAAGACCTCGCAAGCGAGTTCGGCGTGCACGCTGAAACCGACGACTGACAGATTGGAAGTGTTGCTGGTGTCGGCGGCTGAATTTCTCCAACACAAACAATACAGCTACAAAGGATAATAATAGCGAGGCAATCTGAGCGCCGCCGCCCAGGTTATTCATACCCAACCAAACGTCGTAGATCCCCGCGGTCAGGGTTTTTACAGCAAAGTAGTCTACCGTGCCAAAGTCGTTGAGAGTCTCCATTAAGGCCATGGCAACGCCGACGACGATGGCCGGTCGTGCGATAGGAAAGGTGACCAGAAAAAATCGTTTTAATCTACTGACGCCCAGTAGACGAGCTGCTTCCTGGACAGAAGCTGATTGCTCCAAAAATGCGGCTCTGGCCAGTAAATAAACATACGGGTAGAGCACCAGAGTAAACATAAGCGCTGCACCTGGCAGAGTACGAATTTTAGGAAACCAATAGTCGCGTGCCGATTGCCAACCAAACCACTCTCGCAAAATCGATTGAACAGGCCCAGCATAGTCAAGTAGGTCGGTATACACGTAAGCTATGACATAAGCTGGAACTGCGAAGGGTAATAGCAGAGCCCAGCTGGCTAAGGAGCGACCTGGAAACTCATAGTGGGTTACCAACACCGCCGTGGTGACACCCATCAACATGGTGCCGACGCTCACACAGAGCATCAAAACCAGCGTGGTTGATAGGTAGTGACCCAGTACGGTGTCGAGCAGGTGCGGCCAGATGTTCTCAGATGGGTTGAACGCAAGATACACCACCGACAATATCGGCAGGCATACCAATACGGCTATTGCAAGAGAAAGAAGTAACCAGCGTGTTGAGGTTTTAACCCTTGCCTGATCCATGGCGCATGTTAAGGCGAATCAGCCACGCAGACAACCACACGAAAACTAAGGGAATTTAACTCTCAATATTCCGTGTCGGGGTGCGAACAGGAACACAAAGATAAATACAATACTCATCAGTAGAACAATCGTTGGAGCGGGTGCGCTGTCGATATGGAAGCTTAGAGTGACGCCCAAATAGCTACAAACAATTGATAATAGGATGGCGATCCAAACCATGGTATTAAAACGGCTGGTGAGCAAATAAGCGATACTGCCAGGGGCTATCAGGACTGCGATCACCAGAATGATACCCACCGCCTTTATCGAGGCCACAATAACCATGGCTAGAATACTCAGAAGACCGAAGTGAAGTAGCGGAACATTTAATCCAACAATACCGGCGTGTTGCTCATCAAACGCAAACAGCATTAAATCGCGCTGCTTGATCAGAAACAAACTCACGACGGCTCCTGCCAGCATTCCGGTGATCACAATGTCGGTCCAGGTAACCCCTAACATATCGCCAAAAAGCACATGATCAAGGTGCAGATCAGTTTGTATCTTGGTAAATAGCACCAGACCCAGTGCGAATAAGCCACTAAATACGACGCCCATAACCGTATCCTCCTTGACGCGACTACGCGTTGAAAAATAGCCAGTGAGTAATGCGCAGAGCAGACCGGTGATGAACGCGCCGAGAAGCATCGGCAGGCCGATGACGTAGGCAATGACTATTCCTGGTAACACCGAATGTGATACGGCATCGCCCATAAGGGACCAGTTCTTTAGTACCAGCACACAAGACAATGCAGCCGCTGGGATAGCCGTCAGCGTGGCAATGGCGAGCGCCTGCAGCATGAAATCGAAGGTATAGGGCTCGATAAACCAAGCGTACATTAAGCGTTGATTCCTAATACTTGGTCTTGCAGTCTTCTATTGGCTTTGCGTTTGTTGGCCAATAGACCATGTGTGGGGGAAAAGAAAAACGCCAGTAAAAATAAAGCGGTTTGTACCAGCACGACCATACCGCCGCTGGCACCGTCGATGAAATAGCTGGCATAAATTCCGATCAGACTGCTGATGACGCCGATGCAAACGCTAATGATAATTAAAATGGGAAAGCGGTCGGTCAGTAAATAGGCGGTAGCACCGGGTGTCACTACCATCGCAACGACTAAAAAAGCACCCACGGTTTGCAGTGCCACTACGATGGATGTGCTTAACAGGGTAAAGAACATGACCTTCAGACCGTTTATCGAAAGACCGATGGAGCGCGCGTGGGATTCGTCAAAAAACACGACCACCAGATCTTTCCAGAAGAGACACAGTGCCACCAGAGTTAGTAGGCTGATCACAAGAAGCTGTGCCATATCAAATGGCGAAATTGCTAGGATATTGCCAAACACAATGGTTTGAATGTTTACGGATGTCGGTGAGAGCGAGACCATGAATAACCCCAAACCAAAAAACCCGGTAAAAATCAAACCAATCACCGCATCGGTTTTTAACGGTGAGCGATCAGTAATAAACAACATCGAAAAAGCAGCGAGGCCACCGGCGATAAGGGCGCCGAGTGAGTAGGGCAAACCCAACATGTACGCACCCGCCACACCGGGTACCACGGAATGTGACAACGCATCGCCGATCAGCGACCACCCTTTTAACATGAGATAACAGGACAAAAAGGCACACACGCCACCGACTAAGGCACTTGCCCACAGCGCGTTGCGCATGTAGCTGTAATTCAATGGCTCGAGTAGAAGGTCGATCATTTTTACTCGATGGTGCCTTCACCGTTTGGCCTGCTGTCGCTCTCGGCTTTGGATTCGTCACCGTAGAGCACCACGGGCCGTTCATCATCAGAGATAACCGTCACTTTCCTGTTGTCATCATCGTCATGCAGATCAGTGCCACTGAGCACGTGAAAGCGTAGCGTTCCACCGAAAGCGCGTTGTAAATTATCCTGGTTGAACACATGTTCTGTTTCTCCGAAGCCCAATACTGTTTTATTGATCAGAACGACCTGATCGCAGAATTGCGGCACACTGCCAAGATTATGTGTGCTGACCAGCATCACGTGACCTTCATCTCGGAGTTCTCTGAGTAAGTCGATGATGGCATCTTCGGTGGCGACGTCAACACCCGTGAATGGCTCATCTAGCAATATGATGGTGCCTTCCTGAGCGAGTGCACGGGCTAAGAAAACTCGTTTTTTTTGACCACCTGATAACTCACCGATTTGGCGCTTTCGCAAATGCTCAATGTTTACTCGCTTAAGCGCTTCGCTTACCTTAAGCCGGTCATCATGGGAGGGACGTCGTAGAAAACCCATATGGCCATAGCGCCCCATCATCACAACGTCCTCAACTAAAACCGGGAAATTCCAATCCACTTCTTCGGATTGCGGAACATAGGCGACGGTATTGCGAGGCAGTGAACGTCCGGCAGACTTGCCAAGTAGCGACACCTCGCCCGAAGCCAATGGGACAAAACCCATAATGGCCTTAAACAATGTGGATTTTCCAGCTCCGTTAATGCCTACGAGACCGCAAATACTGCCTCTGGGCACATAAAAAGAAGCGTCTTGCAGTGCAACGGTACCGTTGCGATAGACCACGGTAAGATTCTCTGCTCGAATGCCGGCATCACGAGGGTGTTGTTGTTGATGCTCCCGAACTCGCTGGCGGTCACCCAGTGTATCGGCGACTCCTGCAACACCCGATTCTGCCGACACCTTTACCGATGTCATCTCGTCAGTCCGGTGACTACCGTCTCGACAGTCACTCGCAGTAAATCCAGGTAAGTGGGCACTGGCCCATCACTATCGCTTAAGGAATCAACATAGAGTACCCCGCCATAGTGGGCGTCGGTTTCACGCGCTACTTGTTTAGCAGATTTGTTCGACACCGTGCTTTCGCTGAAAACAGCTTTTATGTTGTGCTCACGTACTTGGTCTATTACCTTTTTGACTTGTTTCGGTGTGCCTTGTTCATCTGCGTTGATAGGCCAAAGATACAGTTCGTTAAGACCAAAATCTCGAGCGAGGTAACTAAACGCGCCTTCGCTGGTCACAAGCCATCGATTTTCCGGCGGTATGGAGTCTAGTTGTTGCCTTAACGGATCAACAGCCGCCCTAATGGCTTCTTTATAACGCTTGGCATTTTGTTGGTATGCGAGTGCATTGTTTGGATCTGTCACACTCAGCGCTTTTTCAATGTTATCAACGTAGACCAACGCATCGCTTGCGCTCATCCAAGCATGTGGGTTGGGCTTTCCCGTGTAAGGACCTTGCTGAATGCCCATCGGCTCGATTCCTTCAGTAAGGATGATACTCGGCACATTTTTAAGACGAACTAAAAACTTCTCAAACCACAGTTCCAGGTTAAGTCCGTTCCAGAGCACGAGATCGGCGTCTCGAGCTCGGACAATATCTTTTGGTGTGGGCTGGTAATTGTGTATTTCAGCGCCGGGTTTTGTCAGCGAGACAACGTCCGCAGCCTCTCCTGCGACATTCCTGGCCATGTCAGCAATAACCGTAAAAGTAGTAAGGACTTTGAGCTTGTCCTCCGCCAGGGCTGTGGCTGGGGAGATCAGTATTGCCAAAAGTAGGATTCGTGAAAATTTAGCCATGGCTTATATTATACCTTTGAGCTAAGATTACAAGCATTGGGTTCATTGCGAGCCGCTTTGGAAAACCTTGATGTCTTCTGCTCCCCCTGAGCGCAAGCTCGATGATGCTGAATCGCAGGCCCAAGCTTTTGAGCGCGTCCGCCGCGCCCACCAAATGGAAGCGACCGAAGACTATGTTGAGCTCATTGATGACCTGATACAAACGTTGGGTGAGGCTCGATTAGTGGACATGGCCGAAAGACTTGGCGTGTCCCAGCCGACGGCTGGAAAAACGGTAGCGCGCCTACAGCGCGAAGGGTTTGTCACCAGTGAGCCCTATCGAGCCATTTTTCTAACAGAAGCGGGTAAAGCGCTGGCCGAGCGCAGTCGGCAACGCCACGATATCGTGCACCGGTTTTTATTGGCTCTGGGCGTGTCTGAATCAACCGCAAAAT
>JAHQVR010000188.1 GCA_019634245.1 Gammaproteobacteria bacterium | reverse complement strand
GCTATGCACACCATCTGGGTAAGTCTATGGCGATGGGATACGTCGAAACGCAATTTGCAAGCAATGGTACGACTCTCGATGTTGAAATACTTGGCGACACTTACAAGGCGCAAGTACAGAGCAAGCCGTTGTACGATCCGAGTGGTGAAAAAATGCGTAGTTAGCTTTATATCAAACTCAATTAGCTTTACCGTCTTTCGCTCTATTTTTCCAATCATCAGTGGTGTTCCACCATCGATATGGATTCGATTTTTCGTCTAGTCCCTTTGATCAACCGATATGAACGTATTGAGTCTTCAAAACTGCTGATCTTCCCGCAACACGCATCCCTACCCTCTACCATACCTAATCCGATTGAAATCGCAATGCAACCCATGCTGTATTTCGAAGTAGTAAAAGCGCCGGCCTAGACCGGCGCAGCCATTGACATTATTACTACTACAAATCTCGCCTCAGGCTAAATTATCAAGTACTGTTGTGTGCTCTAACTAAGTCCCAGCATTATCCGTAATCGTGTAAAAGAACGTCGACCCGTTCCCGCTGTCTCTAGTACCTCTGATTAAATTTCCGTTTTTTTCCCATAGTTGGCAATCTTCAACGCCCGTTGTAATGGTGTCTGACAGGGTCACAACACGGCACCAGAAATCGTTCTTCATCTCCCAGCTTCCTGCGATTGGAGACGCACTCCACATGCCGTTAAACGTGCCATCGCTATTTACCGTGATGTAGTTTTGATCCAGGCGTAGTTGCTTGCCATACAGAGTCGTTAGTTCATCTTGTGTCACTTGTGTGTAACCATCGTTGATCGACGCCTCGTCTTGCATATAGACAAAATCCTGATCCGATTCTCCATTACCATCTGTGTCAACAGACAAGGTCAGTACATTTCCTGCTACATTCAGAAACAGTCTGGCTTGACCTTGGTACCCACTCAAACCAGCTTCTCCATTCGTATCCTGGCCTATAGTAGTAGTTAACTCACCAGAGGGGGTGTCATAAACATAGGTTCCCCATTCAGCACCCGACGTGCTCTCTGCGCCATCGACCTGTGCATGATAGAACATGCCGTTGTCCAGAAAACTCAACATATTAAGATCGTTTGAGGCATCCGTACTCCGCCACGTGCCATGGATTCCGCCTGTCTGTACAATCGGGAACGATCCAAAATCAACCGACTGGCCATTTTCGATACCGGTTATTTCCAATGCATCTTCAACACGATTGAGAAACAGTGCAGTCTCTTGCTGGCTGAATCCAGTGCCTTGGTTTTCATCAAATTGCGGCTGGGTGCTTATTTGGCCCGTGGTCCCATTTCGAAAATAGGAGCCATACTCCAAACCCTTTTCATCAAACGCATCTACTCGAATATGGGCGTAGGAACCGTCTTCGAAGAAACTAAAAAAGGTAATTGATTCGTCTGGATTAGATTTGTGCCAGGAGCCAAAGATTAAACTTGCGTCTCCGGTATCTCCAGGTGTGAATTCTTGACCTGTTCCGGTATTGTCGGAAGAGCCGCCTCCACAAGCAACTATCATTGCTGATGCCAACATCAGTATTGGGAAATTTAATCGAGCATTCATTTTTACGCATCCTTCTCAGTTGTGACACTTCAGTGCTCGCGCATACTTCAAGCGTCTCTAGAATTTAATAGTCAGGTTTCTCGACGACACAAACACTTGGTATTTGCTTGCCGTCTCAAAAAATTATCGAACCGGAATATCAGAGCTGAAGTGTTCGCGCAATTAAATTGCAACATCTTCCAACGAGACTGCAATTGGAATCACGCGGATGAAAAATTGTTTTTGATTTACTTAAGAACCTAATAAACGAGAAACAATTTTTATCCCCCATGCGGGGGACAGATTGATGGGGCTTGACTGTTATGTCAGATAGCATGCATGTATCGCAAGCGGGCTATGAAAGGTTGATCACAACAACAACTAACATTTTGCATATGTAGATCTATAATATTCAAGCAACAGGCAAGCGCAGAATCCGGGATTTATGGGTATATTGAGCGATCCGTATATCGCTTTCTATCTGTAGAAGCAACCTGCCAGGTCTGACAGGATAGATAATTTCGAAAATATATTTTATTTTCCTCGAATGGAAGGCGGTAAAATGAGTACTGACGTAGAACTCACCAACGAACTGTACAGCACACAAAATCATTCAACGAAGTGGCCTAGAATACTTGATCAGTTATATCCCATCTGTAACGCTGACTATGCCGGATTAGCAGTAGTTGAAAAACCAAATGATAAAGGCGCAGACTTGTTTCATACGTTCAACTCCATGAGCACGAATTTAGATGCAGAAACAGAGGTTGAATACCTGAGGGACTATGCCCACCACGAAGTAAAGCATTTTGAGATGATGTTGAATGCCCCGGTGGGTAAGATGATCATCGATCCAGACTTCGATGACTACGACAAAATCATACAACGGCCGGATGTTAAATTTTCCATGGAAAATATGAATATCTTTCACCGTATCGGCATCCGACTGAATGACGAGCATGCATACAATGATCTCATCGCTTTTCAGTTGCGCGCAGATCGACGCTCGAATTTTACAGAAGAGGAAATTGCTCCAATAAAGCCGTATATACCCCATATTGCCCAAGCTATTAGCATGGGAAGGATATACGACGCCATACGGCAACGATACGAGGCGGTACTTTCAATGCTTGATCGAGTGAAGATCGGCATGGTTCTACTACAGGCGAATGGCGTTGTCGTCTTAGCCAACGCCTATGCACAAGAAATAATTGATGATTCCAAACAGTTACAAACAACAAAAACCGGCTACCTCAAAGCCACCGATTCTTTAATGGACGTATACTTACAAAGCCGATTACAGTTATTGCAAAGCTCCACCGATATATCTGAAAAATATATTGTTCGATTGGGAGATGATTCGGAAAATGATGATCTGGTGCTGGAGTTATCACCTCTTCTAGATGCAGACGGTGACATCGATTCAGGTTTCCAGGGAATTATGGCAATAGTTGTTGACCCGAATCGCCCATTTCTGGCTAGTCATGAGTCGGTATCCACTGTGTTTTCATTAACTAAGGCAGAATCTGCAGTTGCGCGCCTAATCGCTAACGGCAATAACTACAACGATGTTGCTGAGCGACGTGGGGTAAGCCGCGAAACAATAAAGACACAGGCCAGAAAATTAATGCGCAAAATGAATGTGTCAACCCGCGCCGGTGTCATTCGAAAATTAATGACATTGGGAATACCGTTCAGTGATGGGCTTGACTGAACGACACCAAAGAGCGTACTGGGACGCTTGTCCCTAATAATATTAGATTAAAAGCGAACACTTTGATAAAACTGTTTTCACATTACTAACTATTGTATCCACCTCAATAATCAAAATAATTAATAATAGACGCGCAGAACTATCGGACCGGGGGTAAATTTGATCACTAGCAGCGCGTTATTCGCTGCGAACAATGTCGAGATAATCGCCGTTGATCTTGAGAGTGACTGTGATGGCCGACTTGTCACGGTTGCGCCAAAACCAACCATGCTCACCTTTAAAAGGCGCAACAAATCTACCCTCGCCTTCGGTAGCTCCGCGGCCTTTCTCGTACGTCTTTGATTGACCGCTACCATGGGCATGCAAGTCAAAGTTGATGCGCCCGCCTGTAGCTGTCCAAACATACTGTGCCTGAGCGCCTTCGCTCATCGCAAGCTTTGTCTCAATACTGTCTCCAGGCTCAAGCGTAAACGTTATCTCGTCCTTCCAGGCTTCCTGAGCTTGTGCAGTACTGACAAAAACGCCAAGAATGCTATCGAGGATGTTGGACGAATGATTGTCTTCGTCTTTATGATCCGCCTCAGCCTCGTGGCTTAATTCGTGTTTAATTTCTCCCATCTCGGTCAAGCCCAAAACCCGACCAGCGCCCGTGGGATCAATGCCGTACTCTGCGGGCAACACAACAGTGATAAGAATTAACCCCGCACCAATGAAGGCAACAACAGCGGAACGTGTCAACTGAGCCAGGCTGGGCAGATCATCCATGCTGGGTTTTTCAACGTTGAACATAGTCATAACCTTTTAATGAGAGTGCGAGTGAAGGTAGCCGAAAATGTGTTGCGCCATGAGTGCAAGACCAAGGAATATCATCAAGACATTAGCGCTAATAGCGTATTTGGGAAAATTATCACTCCTGCGTAAATAGCCCATAAAGATCAGGATGACGCAGAGTGCCAAAATCTGCCCGATTTCCACACCCACATTGAATGCCAACAGGTTGGGCAGGAGGCCATCTTCCGAAATTTGGTATTCCAATATTTTGGTCGCCAGACCAGTACCGTGGATAAGACCAAAAATAAATGTCGCAGCTTTTGTGTTGGGTTGATATCCAAACCATTTTTGAAACGCACCAAGATTGTCGAGCGCTTTGTAAACTACCGAGAACCCAATGATTGCATCAACGATGTAGGCATTGATACCCCAACCAAACCAGACGCCGACAAGCATCGTGATCGAGTGTCCGATAGCAAACAGACTCACATAGATCGCGACATCTCGGAACTTATACAGGAAAAAAATGACCCCAAACAAGAACAGTATGTGGTCATATCCAGTGACCATGTGCTTGGCACCGAGATACATAAACGGAATGATGTGCACACCCCAAATCTCTTGGATGTAACCAGCATCACCAGGTGTAACGTTGTGAGCGTTTGCCGTGCTCCAAAAACAAGTCATCATGACAAGTACGGCGATTGTGATTGGTGTGAGCCGGGAATACGCTAGGAGTGCCATACAGATCTTCTCTTATCTGATTGAGGGGCTACAGTTTTGTTTTGGCTGTGTCATTGCAATCCTGTATTTCCACAACAATGCAAACGCGCCTGCGACCGCGACCGCAGGCATTATACCCGCTAATGGAGATTTGCTTACAGTGAACATCTTCGCGATACTGCTAATTTCCTACCGAAAATGACATCAGTAAACTCTATTGGTCTCCTGCAGCACCATGAATAATCGTTACAGTACTATCAGGTAAGATCGTAATTTTGTTGCGATTTGAAGCGCTTGATTGGTTCGAGATGGACAAGTGTCGGCCGAATTACGTTTCGAAAACGTACCGTTCACTCAATTTCACGACAAGAAGCCGTTTTTGCTATGCTATTAGGGTGAAGCAAGCTAAATACAGTGTCCGCGAAGTTAATGCCCTAAGATTAGTGCGTTTACTGATGTGCGCCTGTTTTGTTTTAGGATCAATCTCGACACCGGCCTTTTCAGTGCAAAAAATATTGCACGATACCTCAGTAAGCAAAGATGTCCTCACTGTCGATATGAAAGCGACAGATATGCAGCATCACGAAACTCCAATGCACCATCATCACGCCGGTGGCGTTTCAAGCTCCCCATGCCCTGCGCCTGCTTGTGAAGGCATACCGGATTGCAACGACAACTGTTCGATTAGCACATGTTGCAGCTCTCCTAGTGTTTCTAATGCAATAACAAACCAGATGCAAACGGACCACCGTACCGGAGTTTTCCATCGGCCTACCGATAGACCATCGTTTCTATCCAGACGATCCAAACCACTGTTTCGACCTCCAATCGGATAATCCTGAAACCTCTGTGTAGCAGGGGTTATTAGTATCGGGGCACATTCTGCTTAACAGCGCGTATCGCTGCCAAACTAGCCAGTAGTCATTACCTCGATTGTATTAATCAGTCTCAGGGTACAAATATGAAAAGGCGATTATTTCTTCAATGGAGTGGTGCAAGCGCCCTAGCTGGCAAGCTCTCAATTGCACATACTACTAGCTCCGCCGAAAATGTTATTGAACTCACGACCAAAGCAGGCAAGGTAAATATTGTCGGCCCAGACTTTCCGGCTACTGACGTGTGGGGATTCAATGGCCAGGTACCTGGCACACCGATCAGGATCAGCCGTGGCCAAGCTGTAAATGCCTTAGTAAAAAACGCGCTTGACGTCCCGACTGCCGTGCATTGGCATGGTATAAGGCTGCCCAATAACATGGATGGTGTAGCAGGGTTAACTCAAGCCGCTATCCAACCTGGTGAATCCTTTCGTTATCAATTTACCCCACCCGATTCTGGTACCTACTGGTATCACTCCCATGTCAACGCTTATGAACAAGTTGGGCGCGGTCTTTATGGTCCACTGATTATTGATGAGGATAACCCACCGATTGTCGATCGGGATCTTGTTTGGATGATTGATGATTGGCGACTACTTAACGATGCATCGATAAGCAACGACTTTGGCGCAGGCCATGATCTTTCGCATGCGGGTCGCATCGGTAATGTGCCTACTGTTAATGGAAAATTTAGGGATATCGTAAAAGTACGCACCGGCGAACGAATCCGACTGCGATTAATCAATGCATCAAACGCCAGAAATTTCGCCTTGTCCTTCGGTGAACTTACCCCATCAGTGATTGCCATTGATGGGCAAGCAATAGCACCTTACTCAACAAACGAGCCCGTCGTCATAGGGGCGGCCGGACGTGTAGATCTGATACTGGATATGACCGGTGATCCCGAGTCGTCTACACCCGTGGTCGATAGCTTTTATAGAGAACCATTTGATCTAACCCGATTTGTTTATGAAGAAAAGCCATTAAGGGAATCAGCGCTGGAAAGTTCAATAGCGCTGGCACCACCCGAACTGCCAGAACCAGATCTATCAGTTGCGATTGAGCAAGAAGTAACGATGGCAGGTGGTGCGATGGGCGGACTACAACGTGCAAAACTTAATGGAGAATGGATGGGCCTACGTGAAATTGCCCAGCAAGGTTACGTCTGGGCCATTAACGATGTGGTTGGTAACAAACTCGACATGCAGCCACTGATCGATACAAAAAAGGGCAGCTCCATTCGACTTACCTTGCGTAACG
>JAHQVR010000187.1 GCA_019634245.1 Gammaproteobacteria bacterium | reverse complement strand
TTAGTAATGCTAACTGGATCTGTATCCCAATTTCTATAACGAGCTTGCCCGTGCTTGTCCAATTTCTCATCTTATTCGGGTGATGTTTTTCTACGGGCGACGCAAGTGACGTTCTTATGAATTTTTTCAGAGGTTTGGTTGCCGTCAGTGGGATAATCTACGGAGTCCGCTAGTCAGATAGAGCGGAAGGTGTGGTCGGGTGTGAATCGTGATGTCATTTTTCGCATTTAAAGACCCTTGTTAATAAAATTCGCGGGAGAGAGCAATGCGTGCTGGTGTTATTGGTCTGGGTGACATGGGATCGGGTCTGGCGAAGAATCTGATCGCCAATGACATTCCAGCTACGGGGCTTGATCTATTGGATGATCGAATGTCAGCCTTTAAGGCCTTGGGGGGAAATCCCGCCACCTCGATTGCAGAAGTTGGCCGCGAATCTGATGCGGTCTTTGTCATGATAATGAATGGTGATCAGGCTAAGACCATCATTCTCGGCGATGAAGGCTTGGTGGCGTCGATGAAGGCAGGTGGCGCGATTATTCTTTCAGCCACCATAAAGCCACACGAAGCCCGAGAGATTGGAGCGGCCTTGGATGGCTCTGGCCTTCATTTTATTGATTCACCGGTGTCAGGTGGTTATCCAGGTGCGCAAGGAGGTACTCTCACCATGATGGCGGCAGCACCTGACAGTGTGCTTGATCAGTTTGCGCCGGTTATGCGAGCTGTGTCGGCCAACATACATCGTGTGGGCACTCGTCCTGGTGATGGGCAAACGGTCAAAGCCTGTTTGCAATCATTGATTGGCGCGCAATTTTCCGCAACCTTTGAAGCCGCTGCTTTGGCTGCTAAAGCCGGCGTTCCTGGACAAGTGATTTTGGATGTCTTCTCAACTTCCAGTGCCGGTTGTGGCGTGGTTAATAATGCGCTGGAGAAAATAATTGATCGACAATTTGAAGGCACGGGTAGCCATATCAACACCATGCACAAGGATTTAACCATAGTGATGAACCTCGGTGAGAAGCTGGGGGTACCGCTACACACGGCCGCGGCGGCGATGCAAATTTTTCATGCAGGAAAAACGAAGTACCCCGATGGTGATAATTGGGTGTGTACCCGAGTGATTGAAGAAATAGTCAATGCTGAATTGCATCGTAAGGGACAAGAATCATGAAGCTCGGTGTTATATGCGATGGAATTAGTCGTGATCTGAAACATACGATTGATGTGATGGATGAGTTCGATCTGGAATACGCCGAGCTCCAGTTCATTGGCGATAAGGAAGTTGGAGATCATACTGGCCAGGAGATGCAGGAAATCAATCAATTGCTGCGTGATCGAGGAAAACCGGTCTCATGTTTATCGCGTCATGTATTCGCAGGAATGACCTCAGCTAATAAGGCAGGTGATGAACTGCATACCAAACATATGGATGCGCTGAAACGGGTGATTGAGATGGCCCATATCGTTGATTCTCCGTTAGTGCGCATTATGACCAACAAAAAAGAGCAGATTCTTTGGGGACGTCATGGCGCAGAGAAATGGAATGTGGCGCATGGAGCTTGGGATGCAACTTTGCCACTGATTGCCCCAGCGGTGGAATTGGCTAGGAAAGAAAATATCACTCTGGTGGTTGAAACCGGAAACGGAACGATGGTCAACTCTAACTATACGGCTAGAAAACTTGTTGACGATTTAGACGCCAAGGATGTGCTTAAAGTGTTGTGGGATCCAGCCAATAATTGTTGGTGCCATGAACGCGCCTGGCCCGATGGGTACGACGAGGTAAAAGACGGCTACTTAGGGCATATACATATCAAAGATGTGCAGGTCGATACGCCAAAGGCCACTTTGGAGGTACGGAAAATGGGGCAAGGTCAACTGGCAGAGCAATACGTACCGCTTGCACGGGCGCTTAAAGATGATGACTACACCGGAGTAGTCTCATTCGAAAGTGTGTATCACCCGGGGAATGGCGATTTTGAAGCTGGATTCCGTGAGTGTATCGGTGTGTTTAAGAAGTTATTTGCTTAGTGCATTCTGTTTTATGAACGACAACCGAAAACACAGGCGCTGCAGCGTGCATGCGAAATAATTTACTTCAAACCTATGCATGAGCATGGGTTAATCGGGTGTTGTCTTATTATTTAACATCGCGGCGCGCTAGGCATCCGACCAACTTCGTGGATAGCCGGTGTCCAGGTGAATGAATCCGGATTTTGTATAGTATCCGACACCGCCGAGCATCAATCGTCGAGCTTCTCGTTGAATGAGTTTATTGTCGATTCCAGGAATATAGAAATCTACCGCTTTGCCCACCATATGGAAGCTGTTTTTTGCCACTCCAGACGATGCCTTGATCAGGGCAGCATTTGTGGCTGCCGTTCTATAGCCTGACAGCACGTGAATAGGGACGTTCGGGTTGAGCACTTTATACAGACGAGACAAAAACTCATAAAGTTTGACATCCATGAGAAAGGATTTGTTTTCACGATGATCGCGCATGAAGTAATTCAGCTGACCAATGTGATCATCAATGTATTCACCGTTTTTCCAGTAAACCACATCCAGCTGTTCCCCAGTGTGATCATTGGCTAGTTGCAATCGGCGTATTTGATCAGCTGGGCGCGTTTGCGCATGTGGTGGGAGTGCCAGTGCTCGGTCACTTAAGAACACACTGGGCAATAGGAGGGAACCGCACAAAAATGTGCGTCTTGATGTCGAAATGTCAGCGATTTCTCGATCAATCATAACTATCCTCAGCGTCCTGATGAGGCAGTTGAGCCGGTAAAACAGCTGTGGGCTGTTTCACACATCACCTCTTAGCTCAGAAGCTCTTACATCTTTTGTAGCGGCCTCTGGGAGACTGTAATTCAGTCGTGACCCAGCAATTCGGAGAGATAAAGCGGGCTCATCGGTGGTTCTTGTGAGCCAATTAAGGAAATTAATGCGGTAGAACTTGGAAGCGGTATTTTTACCAAGATAGATTCTTTATCAGAACTGGTGGCACGGTAGGATAAGGGGGTACATAGTCGGATAGAGAAGACGTTGGCTACGAATATTTTTGACTCTAGTTGTTGGGACCACACACTCTTATACAATGTAGGAAAAAATGAATATAAACACCGTGACTACTAATATACTCGGCGTATGTGCGTTACTTACGTCGGTGGGAATTGTCCATGGACAGGAGGCACTGCCGCCGATTGTAGGAAGTGATCTACCTGGTACATTAAAAACTCAATCGGATATCTACATTGATGGTGTGCAGATTGATGTCACTGGATTCAACCGTGGCGGATACATCCCCGATGTAGACGGTGATGGGATAGTGGAGGCCTATGTAAAAGCAAACGAGCCTGGTCAACCGTGCGAAACGTTGGTGTATGTGCCAAGCCGCCAGACCACGAGCGCAGATATCGTCTCATCAGACTTATCCGGATATACGCGAATCCGTAATTATGGTGTGTTAGAAAATGAAAATGGTGATCCTGTTTGCCCAGATGGATCTCATCGGCTAAGGGTTTTTGGTGACATCACAGGCGATGGGTTAGATGAATTATCGACGCTATATGGATATAGCGGTGAGTTGATTTTTGACTCCGCAATCCCTTATGGCACTGTAATCGACGCGACAAACCCTATCGCAGGACAAGTGACTGTCGTGGCGGATGATCTCGAGGTGAATCCCGTGGGTGATTTTAACGGGGATGGTCTTGTTGATTGGACGATCTATAGCTATTCAGATCTTTCTGATGCCTCTGAAAGTTGTTTTATTATGCCCAGTTCTGAAGAGGGTATGCGCTCCGATATCGATTTTGAAGCCATTAGTGGTGATACACCGCTTGGCTCATTTTCGCGAACAGAACAAGATTCGTGTCCTCGAGTAACGTCGATCGGTGATGTCAATGGCGATGGGTTTGGAGATATCTTTATTTTCGATGGTGAATATTGGGTAGTGCATGGCCATGAGCAACCGTCACTAGGAGATAGCTATCGAGATATCGGCTATCAGGTGTTTGATGCTTGCAACATCTGGGAATGTCAACAAAGCATAGACTTTGATGCTGACGGATATGATGATTTGCTCGTTAACGTGTCATCTTTTTCGATTGATAGTCTGCTGGCCAGTACGGGTACATTGATATTGTATGGTGGGCCGGATGGATTGTTGAGTATGGATGCAGTAAATCCTCTACCCAAAAATCGCTCGACACAAATTATCCATAAGTATTTTAACCCTCGTATAGAGTTCGGCCAGATCTATCTGCCCGAGTCGGTGGGTGACTTGAATGGCGATGCTGCCACAGATTTGTTGATTACTAATTATGGGTTGGATAGAAACTCTGCGGGTTCGATTCTTTTCGGAACCCCCGGTCGGCGACCTGCGGTATTGGTCGAATCCAGCATCGATGGAGGCAATGGAATCTACTGGTCTGAAAACAATCTGTTTTACGCTGAGGCAGGACCTGGTGATTTTGACGGCGATGGTTATGATGAGCTGACCTATATCAACACTTGGATTCGTGGTGGAGATCGAATTCACAGGAACACAGACCCCCAATCTTTGGTGATTTTAAATGGACCAGACTCGATCGATCTACGGTGGCAGGCTCCCGAAAACATCTCCGATCTTGCAGGCTACCAGCTAGTTATCAATGGAACTATCAATACTGAGCTGGGTGAAGATGCTCAGTCGTTCAGAGTGGTGCGAGGCACCACAGCTATTAATGACCTTCGCCTGCAAGCGGTGGATGATGCTGGTGACGTTATTGGAGAAGTGCGTCGCTCCGTGGATCTACAAGGTACTCCTATTGAAGATGTACAGTCGCGCTTTCGTGATGTTGAGTTCACTGCTGAGGGAACGACCATTGCGGCCGAGAACTACACCCTCACCGGGGTATCTTATGGTCCTGCATTGGGTGAACTATTTTGGAATGCCTCCAAGAGATTTGTGTTGATTTGGCGCAATGGAGCGATTGTTGACCGCATAGAAGGAAACAGTTACCTGGTGGAAGAAGGCGGTGAGTATTTTATAACCATTGACTATTTTGTGGATATCCCAACTCTACCTATTGACCAGCTTATCTCATCAGGAACGCTCATCCGTAGCAATGTAGTGTCAGTGAACCAAGCGGTGGAACAACCTCCGACAAATACCGATGTTCCAGAACCACCGCAAAATCTGACGGCGAGTGTTTACTCTGGAACCACTGCAGAATTGTTCTGGGATAGAGCACCTGTGGATGCTGGGATTGTTGCCTATGACATTGAACGAGGTGGTGTGGTTTTGGGTCGCACCGAAGGAACAAGCTATTTAGATACTTCACGCGAAGCCACTGAACCTTACCATTATCGAGTGTTTGCGATTGATCAACAGGGCGGTCGTTCAGATTCGTCGGTGCTAACCACCGCAGCTTTTGATAGTGGCAGTAGCGCTAATACTGGAGTCTTGAGTATTAGTGGTGCGGTGTATTCAAGCACTGCACTAGAGATATTTTGGTCAGTAGATAATATTGTAGGGGCGTTGCCGTCGCGTTATACAGTTTTCCAGAACGATCAACCGGTGTTAACAGTGGATGCGCGCAGCTTTTTCACTAGCAATCTCATGGCAGACACCACCTATAGTTATGTTGTTGTTGGGTTAAGTGCGTCGGGTGAAGAAGTTATTAGAAGTGACCAGCTGATGTTGACGACACAATAGTTAAACTCTGAGCAGATTTGTTCCTGACCTGTATTGTTGAACTACTTACTTGGTTATCGAAAATCATCTATGCCAAAAGACATATCACTGCTCTATTCACTTAAGTGAAGCTGGCTAGTCAAGCCTTTATCCGTAAAGTGAAGATTCTTTGATTTCCTGGCAAATTCTAACGGTCTTGCCTTTTATTCTGATCGTACTCAGTTAATATATTCGTATAAACATATATTAATCTGGTTTGCAAGAATCGCCCCTGTAGGTGCATTTAGCTCCTTCGATCGCTGTGTTGATAAATCCCAAATTTGATATTCGACGATCAGTCAACATTCGTTTGTATGTAAATCTAGCTCTGGATAGTTCCAATGAAATCGGTAGATAAGAAAGTGTCTGGCCAAGCTTCTGCTAATGCTCGGCGTAATTGGTTAAAAAAATCTGTGCAAATAGGTGGGGCTGTTGGTGCAGCGTTGACCTTCGGTAAGAAATCTCTCGCCAACGCCTCACCGGATCCGCTGATCACCGAGATACAAGATTGGAACCGCTACATGGGTGATGGCGTGGATGCGCGCCCTTATGGTTCTCCCTCGCAGTTTGAAAGAGGTGTAGTGCGACGCGACGTTAGTTGGCTCACCGCTGACGCCAAATCTTCGGTGAATTTTACACCCATTCACGAGTTGGATGGAATCATCACACCGAATGGCTTGTGCTTCGAGCGCCATCACGGCGGCATAGCTGAAATCGCACCGTCCGATCATCGATTGATGATCAATGGTTTGGTGGATACCCCCTTGGTCTTTACGATGCAGGATTTAGAGCGCTTTCCTCGCGAGAATCATGTGTACTTTCTTGAGTGTGCAGCCAATACGGGTATGGAATGGAGAGGCTCGCAATTGAATGGCTGTCAGTACACCCACGGTATGGTGCACAACGTCATGTACACAGGCATTCGATTGAAGCATTTGCTAGCGGAGGCTGGGCTAAAGACGAGTGCAAAATGGCTATTGCCCGAGGGTGCAGATCCATCTCACATGACGCGATCCATACCCATGGAAAAGGCGATGGACGATTGTCTGGTCGTGTTCAAGATGAATGGCGAAGCGCTAAGGCCAGAACAAGGTTATCCCTTACGTCTAGTCGTTCCCGGTTGGGAAGGCAATATGTGGGTGAAATGGCTGCGGCGGTTGGAAGTCGGTGATTCACCTTGGCATCACAGAGAAGAAACTTCCAAGTACACCGATTTACTCGCAGACGGTACTGCGCGCAGGTTTACTTGGACCATGGATGTTAAGTCGGTTATCACCAGCCCCAGTCCGCAAGCGCCGTTGTTCAACGGTCGTGGGCAAACGGTCGTTACCGGACTGGCGTGGTCGGGTCGAGGCAAGATCGCACGAGTGGATGTGTCGATGGACGGTGGAAGAAATTGGAAAACGGCGCGGCTCGATGGTTTGTCGATGCCAAAATCCTTGCATCGTTTTTATTACGATTTTGCCTGGGACGGTAGCGAAATGTTCTTGCAGAGCCGGGCCATTGATGAGTTCGGGCAAGTACAACCGACGAAAGATGCGTTGCGCCTGGCTCGCGGTGAGAACTCAATTTATCATAACAATTCGATTCAAACTTGGCACGTTAAGGATGATGGTTCGGTTGAAAACGTGGAGATTTCATAGTCATGTTGAATCGATACTTACTCTTCCTTTCACTGCTATGTGCTGTCACTACTGCGCAGGCAGGCGATCCTCTGGTTGGACAAAAATTATTTAAACAGTGTTTAGGTTGTCATGCAGTGGGCCCAGACGCTAAGAATCTCTTTGGTCCGCAACTTAACGGTGTGTTTGAACGGCCGGCAGGTACTGCTTTTGGTTATGGTTATTCCAGCGCCTTTGAAAATGCAGTAAATGGCGGTTTGGAATGGAATAACGACTCGCTGGATAAATTCCTTGCCAAGCCACTTGAGTATATGCCAGGTACCAAAATGGCCTTTCCAGGTGTGCGTGAGCCAGAGGAAAGGGACCATATTATGACCTACCTTCGCGCCATTGGTACTAATGGAGTATTGCCTACGGAAATTTTAGAAGCGCCACCCAAGCCAGCTTTTAATGAAAGTCTGATTCCCAGGCCGTTGGCATCGAAAGCCGTTATTCCTTCGCATGGTGTGTTGCATATAGGACGCACCGCCTTGCCCGAAGAAGTGAGAGCATGGGATATTGATATTCGTCCAGACGGACAAGGGTTACCCGAAGGCTCAGGAACTGTGCTGACTGGTACCGATATTTATGACGCTCAATGTGCAGCTTGTCATGGTGTATTCGGTGAGGGCACAGGTCGCTGGCCTGTTTTATCCGGTGGATACGATACGTTAGCCGATGAGCGCCCAGAAAAAACCATTGGTTCGTACTGGCCCTATTTATCAACGGTGTACGACTACGTCCGGCGTGCCATGCCGTTTGGGAACTCGCGCGCGTTAACCGACGATGATGTCTATGCCGTTACCGCTTACTTGATGTATCTCAATGATCTGGTGGATGAAGATTTTGAATTAAACTCAGACAATTTTACTGAGTTCCAACTTCCTAATGAGCCGAATTTCATCACAGACACTCGAAGTGATGAGCCGTACTTTCAGCCACAAGAACCTCCTTGCATGACAAACTGCGTCGAGGGGCTTGCAAAAGTCACCTCCAGAGCACGCGTGCTAGATGTGACACCGGAGGGTGAATAGCGCTTCTACTTGCCAACGCTGTTCCTCCCATACCGCTGTCGAAACTATTGTGAATTAGTTCGAAAATTTCACAATTGAATACTGAGTCAGTGGGTATGGTGTTGATCTGAGGCGGTAATCTAGTGGTTTGCCTGTAGATCGAAAGGACACCTTTTCATGAAATCCTCACTGAAACACCAGTTACTGGCGATAGTTGTTTCTGTCTTGCTGGTTTCACCTTTATCAGCAAACACCTCAATTGATTGGTTGCACATCGAAGCCGTGCCAGCCACCGTTGAGTTAATGGTCCAAGCGGCAGAAGAGTACGAAGTACTTAACCCCGAAGTCAGCATCAATATTCAGTTTCTGGAAAATGAGGCTTATAAAGCGAAGCTCACGACGTTATTGCAATCCGATGCTGCGCCGGACATTTTTTACAGTTGGGGTGGTGGGGTTATGAGTGCACAACAACAAGCTGGGGTGTTGCGATCGATTGATGATGTTGTCAACGAAGACACTCGAAGGAGCATTGGCTATGGCGGTATCAATGCGTTTACTCGTGCAGAGAAATTGTTCGGTCTGGCACAGGAAGTGTCACAAGTGGGGTTCTGGGCCAACAAAAATTTATTAGAGCAAGCCGATGTCGAAGCGAAGGAGTTTGAAACCTGGTCTGGGCTATTAGGGGCTGTACGGAAATTGAAAGCCGCGGAAATTACGCCCATTGCTCTTGGCGCGCAGGACAAATGGCCTGTACATTTCTATTGGTCATATTTGGTGATGAGGTTGGCTGGGCAAGATACTTTTGATGCTGCGCGAGCGGGTGTTGGCGAGGGCTTTGCAGCTGAACCGTTTGTTCAAGCGGGCGAACTATTTTTGCAATTGGTGGAGCTTGATCCGTTTCAACCCGGCTATTTAGCAGCGGACTACACTACCGCTGCCGGCTACTTTGCAGATGGCAAGGCAGCGTTACACCTGATGGGTGATTGGGATTATGCGGTGGCAAAGAATAATTCTGTATCAGGCAACGGTTTACCAGATGAACAAATGCTGTTTATTAATTTTCCGATGGTGAAACAGGGTGCCGGTGCGGTTTCTGATACCCTGGGCGGAATCAATGGTTGGGTATTTCATAAAGATGCGCCGGATGAAGCCGTGGAATTTATGCAATGGTATTTAGGTACCGAAATTCAAAAACGGTTTGCAGCAGCGTCAGAATATATTCCCATCGTTGCAGGAAGTGCAGAAGCTCTGGGCAATCCTTTTATGAAAACGGTATCTGAAAATGTGTCTAATACTCGTTGGCATGCGATTTTTTTCGATCAAGAATTAGGACCTGAAGTAGGTGGCGTCGTTAATGATGTATCGCTGGAACTATCAGATAAAGCGATTTCAGCTAAGGAAGCTGCGGAGTTGGTTAAAGAGGCTATCGACGATACTCTATAAACTATCTGCCCGTTTTACTCAGAAGACACCTGTAGAGTTAACATCATCGTGCCAATTATATAGCTGTTCAGGTTCACGCTCAGGATTAGGTGGTTCTTACCTTCAATGAGAATTAGGCCTGCAAAATTCCTGGACTCTCGCCGTCTAGCATTACTGCTGTTCTTACCCTTTCCAATAATTCTGTTTACCTTTATGGTGGTTTTTCCCATCGTAGAAGCAGTGCGATTTTCTTTTTATAATTGGAATGGCTTTGGTTCTTTGACTGATTTCGTTGGTATCGAGAACTACGAAGATGTGCTGAGTCACCGCCATTTCTCAACCGCCCTTAAGAATACTGGACTGGTTGTAGGGGTGTCACTACTAATCCAGTTGCCATTGGCCTTGTGGGCAAGTCTTGTACTAATTGAGAAATCCTGGTCCATTAACCTCCTAAGAGCTTTGTTCTTTTTACCCTTCATGTTAGCCGAGGTGGCTACAGGGCTCATTTGGCGGTTCGTCTACGATGCTGAGTCAGGCTTTGTGCACTCAATGGCAGAGCTCTTCAGTTTGGATATGCCCCATGTATTGGGCGATAAGCTGTGGGCCATGCCAGCCATTCTGTTGGTAGTGGTTTGGAAATACTTTGGCTTTCACATGATGATCTATATCGCTGCACTGCAATCGATCTCTAAAGATATCGTTGAGGCAGCGCAACTGGATGGGGCTAGCCCCTGGAGAATCCATTGGTTCATTAGAATCCCGATGATCAAATCCGCCATAGTAATTACTGTGTTCTTTGCTGTTATTGGTGCGATGCAGTTGTTTGATTTAGTTTACTCGCTGACAGGTGGTGGGCCGAGTCATTCGAGTCATACTTTGGTGAGTTTTCTGTATCAGTTTGGTATCACTCGAATGAAGTTGGGTTTTGGCAGTGCGGTTAGTGTTATGTTGTTCTTTGCTTGTGTGGCTATAACCCTGTGGTACCAACATCGTTTGTCGACTACTCAGCAGTACAACGATAATGGCGTTGGGCGAGGCGCGGATGAATAGCAATCGCCACTACAAACACAAGCGGAGTTTTTTAACGAAAATAGGCTTGGCGTTAGTTAGTTTATTTGTTGCTGTGCCCCTTTACGCGACTTTCGTTGGTGGATTTAAAGAGCTGGGTGAATTGCGTGCCTATCCATTTAGTTTCCCTAGGAATTGGGATTTCTCCCGGTTTTTAGAAATAATGTATGGTGATTTATTTATACCATCTCTATTAAATTCACTGGTAGTGGCAATCGCTACGGTTTTCTTGACCGTGATGTTGTCATCCATGATTGCTTTTACGTTTGCGCATATGAAGTACTTTGGCCGAAAAATGTTAATGAGCTACATGCTCTTAGGCCTTTTGTTTCCAGCAGCAGCAGCCGTCTTACCGTTGTTTTTAGTGCTGCGAAACATTGGATTATTGGATACACTTTTGGGGCTGGTATTAGCACAAACAGCCTTTAGTTTAAGTTTGTCGATACTGCTTTTCTATAATTTTTTCTCCAAGCTTCCCGATGAATTGATAGAAGCTGCCCGGATGGATAATTGCGGTTACGTTCGAATTTACCTATTTATAACTCTACCTTTGTCGCTGCCCATTATTGCGACGGTTGGAGTTTTCGCCTTTGTAGCCAGTTGGAACAATTTCTTACTCCCATTGGTGTCTATTAACTCGCCTGAAAAATACACTTGGCCTCTTGGCATTATGCAATTCAGAGGTGAGTACGGCACAGACTGGCCCAGTATCCTGGCCTACTTAACGCTTACCATTTTGCCAGCTGTAGCATTCTTTCTGATGATGCAGAAATACATCGTTTCCGGTTTGACCGGCGGATCCGTCAAGGGCTAATCGTTCGCCTCCCTCTAGCCACCTATCCAAAAAACCATGAACCTTTCCTTGCTTTATTTTTACTGTGGTGTATTATTTGGGAATAATATCCCAAAAAAAGGAATAAACGATGCAAAAATATCTACTCAGTCTTTCTCTCGGCGCGATGGTGTTTCTGGCCGCGTGTAGTAGTGATGACGACAACGCATCGGATGAGAGTCAATTTAATCCAGATGCCCCTGAAACTGAAAACACCGGTGAGCCAGGGGGCGATATTTCCGCTATTGCTGGATTATGGGATGGCACGACGCCAGTGGCTGATTCCAGTGATGTTGTTTACTGGTACTTCGCTCAAAATGGTGTTCTGACGCGTTACGACTATCAACAGGATGGCGCACCCGGTGCCACTGATGAAAACTGTTATATCGTGGGTGATCCGATCACCGTAACGCCGGAGGGTGGCGATGATTATTCGCTATTCAATGTCGCTGTTTCCGCCGTACGCACTGATGATCAGTTAACGATGACCTTCTATGAAGCAGATAGAAATGATTTAGATGCTGATGGCGACACCGAAGAGGTGCCGACGTTTACATGGTCGTTGCTGACTACGCCAGTGTTGGAAGACCTGAATGCTTGTACTGAATAAGCAATCTACCACCTATGATTGATCCATTAGGAACCCGCTGAATTCATGCTCCAGGCGGGTTAGGGGCTTAGGGACGATCAAAACACATAGCGATACCCATTCCACCGCCGATACACAGCGTGGCAAGCCCCTTTTTTGCATCTCGACGAGCCATTTCGTGTAGTAACGTGACTACCACGCGTGTTCCTGATGCACCGATGGGGTGACCTAGAGCTATAGCACCGCCATTGACATTCACAATATCGGTATTCCAACCAAGATCGTTGTTTACCGCGCAGGCCTGCGCAGCAAAAGCTTCGTTGGCCTCAACTAAATCCAAATCTGCAGCTTTCCACCCGGCTTTTTTTAGGGCTTCCTGGCTTGCTGGAATGGGACCTGATCCCATCACTGCTGGGTCAACACCCACAGTTGCCCAAGAAGCAATTCGAGCTAGGGGTGTAATGCCTCGAGCGTTTGCGTTGTCGCTACTCATTAGCGTGACCGCCGCTGCGCCATCGTTTAAACCTGAAGCATTACCTGCAGTAACTGAGCCTTCCTTAGAAAATGCGGGGCGTAGTTTCGCCAAAGACTCTGTGGAGGTTCCATGTTTGGGGTGTTCATCGGAGTCAATCACAGTATCTCCACGGCGTGACTTGACGGTCACCGGTACGATCTCGTCGTTAAATTTTCCCCCTTTTTGAGCGGCTTCGGCTTTTTGTTGCGAGGCTGCAGCAAACGCATCTTGTGTTTCGCGGGTAATTTGCCACCGTTCTGCAACGTTCTCGGCGGTAATTCCCATATGGTAACCATGAAAAGCATCCCACAATCCGTCTTTGATCATGGTATCGATAAATTGCATATCGCCCATTTTGGTACCCGATCGCATGTGTGCACAGTGTGTAGACAAGCTCATATTTTCCTGACCACCTGCCACAACTATCTCACTATCACCTACTTGAACTGCTTGGAACCCCATGGCAATAGTACGCAGTCCGGATCCGCAAACTTGATTGATCGTAACGGCTGTCCGAGCGGCAGGAATGTCGGCTTTCATTGCGGCCTGTCTTGCTGCGTTTTGTCCGGAGCCAGCTGTAAGTACCTGGCCAAGCAACACTTCTGAGACATCTTCGCAGGATATCTTAGCTTGCTCTAACGCTGCTGTGATCGCCACCGCACCGAGCTCATCAGCAGGTACTGAGCTAAGCCCGCCATTAAAAGCTCCGATGGGTGTGCGCACCGCGCTAGTAATAACGACATCGGACATTGAATTCACTCCTGAGTGGCGATCTAACGCAAAGCGCAAATTTAGAAAGTTAGTTGAAAAACTACTTCAAATTTTATCCGAAATGGAGCCGTTTGGTGACAAGGAGTTCTCGCCGAGTTTTGCTCTCAAATTTGTGGAATAAAACGCGATAATTTCCAGGCTTGGTGCTGTTTCGGGATGATGTGAGGCAGAATTGAATCTGGGCTGGAAGTGGGGCTATGCAACTGGATTTCCAGTAGCCTGCTCTGAAACCTCGGTTGTGACAATTACTATGACCAAGCGCACAGTAATTTCACTTTTACGGATGGTTTCCCTGGTTTATCAAAATCTCTTTTAATTTGACTGAATTATAGTAGTTTGGCAGCCGTTACAAGAGTCAGAGAAGTTGCATACCAACCGGAAGACTCTACTACAGAATGGATACCGTAATTCGACTAAACATCGCCACCGATCTCCTGGAAATACTCCCTAATCCCGTACTCGTTAAGAATGACAGCTTAGAGTATATCTTTGTCAATCGGGCGTTTGAAACACTATTTGGCGTTTCTCGAAAAGATGTAAAAGGTAGGCTTGATGCTGAGCTATTCCCCGATCGGCAGGTTGCACAGTGCAATGGCGGTGATCTGACAGTGTTAGAGACAGGCATCATTAATGAATCGGCAGAGACGGTGATTGATTCAGCGGGTGCTCAGCGAGAGACCATCACTCGTAAAAGCCGACTTGAAACTGTTGATGGCAGCGTGTACCTCGTTGGTATTATGCATGACATCACCGAGGTGTCTGCTGCCAATGAAGCTTTGAAGAAAAGCCAGGCGAAACTCGAAGAACAGGCAGTGGCTTTGAGAAAGTTGGCCACCACCGATTCGATGACAGGGTGTAAAAATCGGTTAGCACTTATTAATGAATCGAAAGACTGGCTGGATAACGTATTTTCGCCAGTATCGTTGCTCCTCATAGATTTGGATAATTTTAAAAAGATCAACGATACCTACGGGCATGATCTTGGTGATCTTACCTTGGTAGACTTCGCCAATCACGTCTCCCAATTGCTGCAACCTCAAGACCTGTTTGCACGCATTGGTGGAGAGGAGTTTGTGGTAATGCTCAACGACAGTGATGCCGAAGATGCTTTTGAATTGGCGGAGCGACTGCGCAAAATGATTGAGGGATCAGAGGTTAAACAGAACGATATTTGCCTTAATTACACAATTAGTACGGGAGTATCAGTTAAGGAAAGCGGTCAGTCCACCACGATTGCAGCAATGCTCACAGAGGCTGATAAGCGACTATACAAGGCAAAGAAAAACGGTCGTAACACAGTGGTCATGGCGGCCTAGAGGTTTTATATCAGAGGTCGATGCGCCTTAGCGGCACATCGACCTAGTAGAGTTTATGGTTTTATGTAAGTAAAGCCTTTCTGTTGCAGGTGAGATAACTCTGCCACTCCACTAGCCACAATGTCTTCTTCAAAAACATCAAATAGGTCTTTGCCGTAGTCAATTTTTCGGCCCACCAGCGTGTTGTTGCAGACGTGCATTTCAACATTTTGTCCTTTTAGACTGAGTACTTGACTCTGTAATTTTTCATTTTCAAGCGCACTTTTTAGTAGAGACACTCCATTTCCGTGCATAACTAATTTGACTTCAATGTTCTCCGCTCCCACGGCGTTGATATGGTTTTGAATGTTGCGTAAAGCTCCCATATAGCGTTTATCCCCATCACCACCATCGTAGTTAACGTGATAAACAACTTTCTGTTTGTCGTACCCACTGTCGGCATATGAGCCTTGAGTCAGGAATGCCGTTGATAGAGCAAAAAAAATGGCTACTAATAATGATTTATTGCCAAGTAAATTTTTCATATTGATCCTCCTGGTTTAGGGCCTGTCATCGTAGCACTGTGACATAACATTACAATAGCCCTGCATCAGCTTATGATTCATACGCCAGTAGGTTGAGGCTTCGGTATGATGATTGGGGTAAGACAGATAGGGAAAACACTCCGCAAATCACTCGTCTTTGCTACTCAGCTGTCGACACCCTTTCGAGTATCAGGTGGCATGGGCGGTGGCTGCACGCCGTTTTGTTGCTTGTAGGCTTCCGATTTCTTCTGACAAAATATCGAAGACCACGCGAATCCGTCCGCTCGTTCGTAGCTCTCTATGAGTGACTAACCATATGGGGACTGGTAGGGAGCCAAGCTCTGGGAGTACAGGTTCTAAATCTGGAAAGAAATATTGAGCGTCGCGGGTAAGGATGCTGACTCCTAGGCCTTGCCGAACATATTCCAAAATAGCAGTTCCGCTAGCGGTATTTACTTTGAAATTTTTCTCTGAAACGTTTATACCGAGCCCCTGCAATGGAGCAATTAGTGTCGCTGGGCTTTCAAACCCGACAAAGTCAAATTTGGCACAGTCCTGTGCATTTTCAGGCCGACCGTGCAGATCTAGGAAATCCCTCGAAGCATATAGTAGTGCATCCATATCACCGACGTGTTTGCCAATAAGATCAGGCTCAGTAGGCGCTGAGTGACGAATTGAAATATCCGCCTGCGTTTTGTAATATCTTGTAAGTTGTTGGAGGTGATAATAGTTATTGTAACAAGTGGTGCTTCCAGTTTTATGCGTTTTAATATTCGCGGAAGGTGAAAGGTAGCGAAGGCATTCGTTGCAGTAAGGTGGACATTACCTTCGATGGAGGCGGATTGCCCTGAGGCTGCTAGCGATAGCTTTAACGCTGCTTGACCCATGGCGGAAACATGGACCAACAACCCCTGACCAGTGTCGGTTACAGTTAATCCTCGAGTACCTCTTTCTAGCAATAGCACGCCCAGCTGATCCTCGAGGCTGGATATCTGACGACTAACGGTAGGTTGAGTTTGCCCTAATACT
>JAHQVR010000019.1 GCA_019634245.1 Gammaproteobacteria bacterium | reverse complement strand
TTGAATTTTGCGCGAATCGGAGCGGCGAAAAAAGTGGCCATTACGGACCACATGCGCGCTATCGGCGCGGCAGTTGGGGCATTCAGGGCACATCCGTGCGCTCCTGTTGTCATTTGTAGAGCTTAGAGACTACTACAAAAATTCATCCGTAGCCAAGTGGGCCAGTATTTGTGTTGGTCAGCCAGTCACATCCACCAATTTTCCTACAGGCGCTTCCTGCAACAATCCGGCGGCCCGTCGTCGTTCATCTCTTGGTGGAATCGAATAGGTATCTCGATAACATTTGGAAAAATGTGGCGCGGAAATAAAGCCACAAGCCATGGCGACGTCCACAATGGGCATACTGGTTTGCAACAGTAGCTGCCGGGCTCTTTCTAATCTTAGATCCAGGTAATAACGTGTTGGTACGCAATGTAGGTAACGTTGAAACAGACGTTCAAGCTGCCGTCTGGATAAACCTACATGATGGGAGAGCTCATCAAGCGTCATCGGTTCCTCTATATTGGCCTCCATCAAGGACACAGCTTCAGCCAGTTTGGGCTGACTTGCCCCGATGCGCTGCGTAAGTGGAACACGCTGTCGATCGTTCTTGTCCCGAATTCGATCACACATAAACTGTTCAGATATTCGTGTGGCCAATGTCGCACCGTGTGTGTTGCGAACTTCATGAAGCATCATATCTAATGGAGCGGTACCACCGGCACAGGTATACCGGTTGCCGTCCATCTCAAACAGTTCAGGGGATATGACCAGCTGTGGGAACTGTTCTCGGGCGCTGGCCAAGTTTTCCCAATGGATGGTGCAGCGATGGCCATTAAGAAGATCAGCTTTTGCCAACAGGTAGCTGCCCGTACAAATACCTCCAAGAACCACCGAGGGTTTGTCGTGTTGGCGCAACCAGTTTAAGCCCGCCTCATCATCGATCAAATGAATGTTGTTTCCGCCACAGACGAAAATCGCATCGAAAGCCTCATTCGCCGCAATGGAAGCATCGGGTGTCAGCTCAATGCCATTACTGCATCTCACCGGATCGCCCGTCCGACTCAGCAGCCGCCACTCATAGAGAGTCTCGCCGGCGATTTGATTGGCCATGCGCAAGGGTTCGAGCGCACTGGCAAAGGCCAACATGGTGAACTGTGGCACCAGGTAGAACCCGAATCGATGTGGTCTGTTTGTCGGTCCAAGCATGCGCACGTTGCTCTTGAAAGTACGGTTGAGTGAGCTGACACCCATCCTTTCCGTGCGGGCTCAAATCACTAATAGTTGGCGTCGGGAAACGCCGCTTTGCGGCTTTTTATATAATCTTGTAGGGCTTCGTCAACCGATAAATCAATTTCAGGTGCAGTATACGCCTCTAATTGGGCTTTCCAGAGCGCATTTGCGCGTAGGGCCACATCTTTTGAGCCCTCCTGCTCCCATTGCTCGAAGCTGTTATTGTCCGCTATTTCCGATCGGAAGAAAGCCGATTCGAAGTTTGCCTGAGTGTGAGCGCAGCCCAGAAAATGCTTACCTGGTCCCACTTCCCGCAGTGCATCGAGCGCTTGACCATTTTCGGACATATCCACCCCTTCCATGAACACCGCGAGCATGCCGGCCTGCTCCGCATCCATAATGAACTTTTCATAGCTCATGACCAAACCGCCCTCGAGCCAGCCTGCGGTATGCAACATGAAGTTAACCCCGGCAAGCGCTGCGTTTTGCATCGTAGTAGCGGATTCAAAAGCGGCTTGAGCGTCGGGAAGTTTCGATCCACATAAGCCTCCGCCGCTGCGAAAGGGCACTCCCAGCCGCCGAGCGAGCGCAGCACAGATATACATAACTTTAGAAGGCTCCGGCGTGCCAAAGGTAGGAGCACCCGATTGCATAGACACAGAGCTGGCAAAGGTACCAAACACCACAGGGGCCCCTGGATTGACTAACTGCACAAACGCCATCCCGGCCAAGGCTTCAGCGAGAATCTGCGCGGAGGTTCCTGCGACCGATACTGGTGACATAGCCCCTGCCAAAATGAACGGTGAAATAACCGTTGCCTGGTTGGCACGCGCATAGACTTTCGCCGCACCCAACATGGTGCTATCAAAGGTCATGGGCGAATTCGCATTGATTAGATTGATAATGACGGTCTTAGGCTTGCCCGTGGTGGGGTCGATGTAATTTTCACCGAAAAGAATTTCGGCCATCTTCACAGTATCTTCAGCACGCGATGGTGCGGTAACTGATCCCATAAACGCTTTATCACTGTAGCGCATATGGGCATAAATCATGTCGAAATGACGTTTATTAACGGGTAGGTCCACTGGCTCACAGACCGTTCCGCCTGAGTGATGAAGGTGTGGGCTGATATACGCAAGCTTCACAAAATTTTCAAAGTCTTCAATCGTTGCATACCGTCGCCCATGGTCTAGATCCCGGACGAAAGGTGGGCCATACGCAGGCACCATGACCAGATTATTACCACCAATTTTTACGTTATTGGCAGGATTGCGAGCGTGCTGGATAAACTCAGAGGGCGCGTGATCGGTGATGAGCTTCCGGCACAGACCCTTTGGAAACCGAACGCGTTCGCCATTGATATCCGCACCGGCTTCTCGCCAGAGTTTTAGGCTTTCCGCATCATCGCTGAAATCAATTCCGATCTCCGAGAGAATAATCTCAGCATTTTCTTCAATGCGAACCAATCCCTCTTCATTTAAAATTTCATAAAAAGGAACTTTGCTTTCAATGTACGGACGACGATGTTGAGTCGCTCCTGCTCGTGCTGCCCGTTTTGCTGCTCTGCCTCCACCACGACGACCGCGACGAGCACTGGGTTCTGCCGACATTGTCTATGGGTCCTATGTTTGGTGGGTGTGAAAAACCATGGTGCGCTTCAATTCGCTATCAAGAGTTGCGAAAGGCGACTTTGCGTTCCCGTCGTGCGACGTAGAAGGCCTAGTCTTAAGTGTGACCAACCAACGAAAAGCAGCTGCGCACAAAATTCGCTTGCGATTTGGTCTGTATACGACGGCGGTTTTCGGCCCGTACGATGCGAATCGCGCGCTCCGGATCGATGCCCATTTCGACTAGGATTCGTGCAGCGATCATACCGGTACGGCCCAGCCCAGCATAGCAGTGGATAATCACGCGTTCGCCAATTCGCAGAGCGTGTCGAATGCGCTCACCCTCTACCGCCCATACATTTTCAAATTCCTGGTTCGGAATGTCTCGATCGATGATGGGAAGATGTTTCCACCACATTCCCGCTGACGTAACCAGCGCAGGCAGCTCCTCAACTTTATGCATCTTTAATTCGTGAGGCTCTACCAAACACACGACTCCATTCGCCCCCCAGTTCTGGATTTCCTGTACGTCAGCTCCGAGAAATTTCCGGCTGGGAGCACCTGGCTGCTCCACTCGAGTGCCCGGACAGCCTACGAGCCCCATACAACCCACCGATCCTGGGACCGGAATGGACGTGATGAGGTTAGGTTGAGCTGGTTTTACGAGTCCGAACATCATGGGGTAGTTTAGCTTATTGAGATGCCGTAATTGTTAAAGCCGCTCACACAATGCGAGCAATCAGCTGTGACGTCGTTCCACACCCGCTTTTTTCAAAGTGTGCACTAGCTCCGCGCGACAGCTACGCAGCCAAACATACTGTGCTCGTTGATAGTTGGAGCGAAATAGGTAGACGTTTTCCATCGGGGTAAGGTCACATCCAAATTCATCCTTATAGCAGGGCGTTTCGCCCCGCATAAGGTCATAGTGTTGCCTGCCAGCACTATGCGCACTGTCCATTTCCCACAAATGCGCCAAGCTCAACGGCTGATAGCGATTCGCTTCTCTGCTGGCAAAACCACTTTGGTAATAGTAGCTGGTGTGTCTATCGTAAAAACAATACAACATCGCCATAAGCCGATGCCCAATAAACAGCTTGTGTATGTCACATTTGCCTTGCTCGTAGAGCCGCCGCACCAACTGGTGGTGAAACAGCGTAAAACATTGCGAAGAAAACACACTTTTACGATTCATGCTGGTTTGCCGTTCGTGCGATAGCACTGCGAGTTCTTCCAAAAAGTTGTCGATCTCTTCGGCCGATTCAATCGACTCATAACGCACACCGCCAGCTTTATCCGCTGCCCGCAAGCTGCGCTGCAAGCGCTTTACTCGGCTGGTACCCAATCGATCAAAAAAACTTGCTTGACCACCGGCTAGAGGGACCTGATAACGACTCCCCACCGACTGTCGATAAAGGTGCGTGTTGCCTGACTGGCGCTCAAGCGCTGTAGACAGAGCAGAGCCTTCCAAAAGGCAGTTGAGCGTGACGTCTTGCCATTCCTTAAAGCTATGCATCCATGCTATAGCCGCATCCGCAATTTCCTCTTCAAACTCAGGCAGCGTGAGAACATCCAGATACTCGCTCGCCACTTCATCCGGTCGAGGTTCGCCAGTACCGGTAAATCGCAAAGTGTAGGTGGCAGGCGGCAAACCCAACCGTTGACGACGGCAATACAGAGGCAGGATACCCACCAGTCGTTGATCCACGCTAAAACACAATATTCGAAGTAAGTCTTGATCTTGGGAGTAGAATTGCCACCAGCTATAGTGCCAATCCCAAGAAGAGAATATCGTACCCCGGATCGATTGTTGGTTTAGGTGATTCCAAGCGCTGGCCAACGAGTGGAATTGCTGCGCATCAGAAACGATGTCGAGCTTCAACGCTTCGCACCTACTGACGGTTTGTCGTGGTAGTCTGGCTTGCATAATGAACGTGTTAAACGAACTTTTGACCGAACGATCGGTACTGCTGGCCGATGGTGCCACAGGGACCAACTTATTTGCCATGGGGCTACAAACCGGCGACGCCCCTGAGCTCTGGAATGTAGATCACCCAGATCGCATCGCAACTTTGTATCAGTCATTCGTTGATGCTGGATCAGATCTAATACTCACCAATTCCTTCGGTGGCACCCATTATCGTTTAAACCTGCACAAGGCGGGCCATAGGGTAGCAGAGCTAAACCACGCGGCCGCTGAAATTGCCCGAAAGGTTGTCAAATCCGCCGATAAGCAAGTGCTGATTGCCGGATCCATGGGCCCAACTGGAGAAATTTTGCAACCCAATGGCCCAGTGTCGATTGATGCAGCGCGTGACGCCTTCGCAGAGCAAGCCGAAGCTCTGAAAGCCGGTGGTGCCGATTTGCTGTGGATTGAAACATTATCGTCCGCTGAAGAAGTCGAAGCTGCCGTACTTGGCGCGACCCAAAGCGAACTTCCGGTAGTGTACACGGTAAGCCTCGATACCAATGGTCGCACCATGATGGGGTTAACTGCGGCAGATACTGTGGCTATTAGCACCCGCTTGAGCGCACCCATTTCAGCCCTGGGAACCAATTGCGGCGTGGGTGCGTCCGAAGTCGTTGCGGCCATATTGAATCTTCGCACGGCGACTAAAGAGTTAGGGGTTGATGTTCCATTAGTCGCTAAAGCCAACTGTGGGATCCCCGAGTACATCGACGGCAAGGTCGTCTACAACGGCACGCCTGAACTCATGGCGCAATACGCAGTGCTGGCGGCAAACGCAGGGGCTTCTATCATCGGCGGTTGTTGTGGCACCACGCCGGCACACCTCAAAGCGATGCGCCAAGCATTGGACCAGCTAAAACCTGACCACGATGCCCCTGACCTAGACACCATAACCACCCTCTTAGGTGAAGTGTCTCAAGGTGCTCGTGCACAACTGGCTGGGGACTTGAGCATAGCCGGTGGCTCAGCCTCTGGGCGCGGCGCAAGACAGTCGCGACGCAGCCGCCGAAGGCCTGCTAGCGATTAAACTCTCTTAACGTTCGCTGCCACTCAAAATAGCTGGGCTTAGGCTGATAGCTGTCTGTGAATAGCAAGGGTTTCTCCGATGCGCGCCAAGAGTAGCGGTCGGTAAAGCCCCAAGCTTGGGTAGCCTTACAACGCGGCTGACGCAGACAGATCTCCAGTATGCGTCGATAGATGGTGGCTTGGGTAGTTTCATTCCCGCCGCCCCGTACAGCAACATCGAATTCGGTAATGTAGATATCCAGACCCAAATCTGCAAAGCGTTGAAAGTTACTCTCAACCTCACCAAATTGATTAAATTCAGTCGTCAAGTGCATTTGAAAACCCACACCATCGACTGGGGTTCCAGCCTCTCGTTCGCGCTTGAGGAGTTCATACATCGCGTTGGATTTTTCGTTATACCAGGCTACGTTGTAGTCGTTATATATCATCACGGCATTAGGGTCATTGGCGTCAGCGAGTTGGAACGCCTGGCGTATGTAGTTCTCGCCCATACCTTGATACCAAATCGAATTCCTGAGGCTGCCATCATCTTCTAGAGCCTCATTGACGACATCCCATATGGCCACTTTTCCGCGATACCGACTCACCAATGCCTGTATGTGCTCACGCATCACTGATTGCGCTTCGCTGGGGTCGAGGTTTTGTACCCAACCAGGTAACTGCGCGTACCAAACCAGTGGATGACCATGCAGCACCATACCTTTTTCGGTGGCGAAATTCGCCAAGTGGTCTGCGTCGTCAAAACGAAAGTAGCCTCGGTGAGGTTGTATCCACCCCATTTTGTGAGAATTCTCGGGCGTAATCATATTGAATTCAGATGCTGCAATATCAGCGTAGAGCTGATGATCGGCGAGCTTGTTCGACTCCAATACGGCGGCATAACCAATCAGAAAATTACGTTGTTCTGCCAGCACCCGTAAACGTTCACCACTGCGATCTAACGAAACAGGATCGACGACAGTGATCGTCACAGTGCGTTCAAATTGCAAACCAGGATCTTCGGAATCTTTGGCACGAAATGTCACTTGAGTCGTTCCTAAATGTTCCCAACTCACAGTCCAATTGAAATTTCTAGTGCCATCACCGTTGTCAATAAAACTAGAACCTGGAGGTGGGTTCAACACCTCTAGAGTCGGCACCGTAAAATCGGGATCCACTGGTTGAACTTTCATCGTTAACCTATCACCAACACGAATCAGGGGATTTTGAATGCCATTAATCACCGGAGGAAAATTCACCGGATTGTTCGGATCACGTGCCACTTGAATGCGAATAGATGCCGGAGTACGAATCGCCGGGTTTTTCGCATCAATAGCAAAAAATGTCACGATGGTTTCGCCCAAATCGATCGGATAGGGCACCCAACTCAATGTCCGTGTACCATCAAGATTATCCCTAAACGTGGCACCTTCGGGTAACCGCTCAATGGACAGCCCAGGCACATCGCCATCATCATCTTTCGCCTCGATGCGAATATTGAGTGTGTTACCTAAGAAAACCATGGGGTCGTATAAGCCAACAAAATATGGCGCGTTGTTATCTGTGGAAGAACCACTATCGTCAACGTTAGTATCCCGTCTGAGACGCACACTGATACGGGCTTGCCGGTTCGAGTTTGATCCATCGGTCGCGACAAAAACAATGGTGTGTTGAAAACTGTCTGAGCCTGCGGGCTGCCAACGAAACTGCCGAGTGCCATCTCGGTTGTCATCAAAGCTAGCCCCGGAAGGCAAGCCTTCTACCGTGAGATTGGGCACTCCGCGGCCTGGATCTCGTGGTACTACGCGAAAATCGAATTGACCTCCGACCTGAATGACTTGATCCGGGATCGGGTCAAGGGAGATTGAGCTCGATGGCCCATTGGAATTGTCACCTGCACCCACTACATTAATAACCAGGTTACGACGCTCCTGAAGACTTTGATCCAGTGCGTCCGTAGCTAGAAAGGTCACGGTACGGGTTCCAATGTCGCGATTCTCTGGTCGCCAAGTAAACGTCCGTGTGCCATCGCCATTGTCTGGAAAGGCAGAGTTTGTGGGGGGATTTTCCACAATAAGCGCGGGCACTTGTCGATCTGCGTCTCGCGGAACGACCCGAACTCGCAACTCCTCACCCACCGACACCTGTTCGTTCGACAGAGGGTCGATGGTTGGGGCTGAATTTGCCTGGACCGGTTTGGCTGCAACCAGTACGAGCGCGCAAACCGAACCCAGGGTTAGTTTTGACAACATAAGAAACCTGACTCATTGATGGCTAACAAGCTCTAAAAGCAGAGATCAGGCCGATGACGCACAAAACAAGAAATATATTTCACCGATGAAACCGAATTTAACGACCAACCTAATCGCCCTGGCCATTGTGCTGCTTAGCCTTTCGCTACCGGAGCCTGCTCGAGCCGTGGGGCTATCTACTGGCTTGTTTGCGTTATCCGGGGCGCTGACCAACTGGTTGGCGGTGCATATGCTGTTTGAGCGCGTTCCCGGGCTCTACGGCTCTGGTGTCATCGTGCTCCGTTTCGAGGAATTCAAAGCCAGCATCATGCGGCTCGTGCGCGAACACTTATTTACGGCAGAAAAGGTGGATAGCTATTTTGCGACTCAATCATCGGCTGCTGCGGACATAGATTTGGAACCCATTATTGCCAATTTGGATATGGACGCAGCTTTTGATCAACTCGTGGCCACTATTCTGGACTCTTCGTTCGGCAGTATGTTGTCGATGGTCGGTGGCGCGACAGCGCTTGAACCCATGCGAGAGACGTTTAAAAAACGGATGTCCAGTTTTCTGACGAATGCTACGCAGTCTCCTAAGTTCCAACAGGCGGTTAGCGATCAAATAGCCTCTTTGGCCTCCAGCGATCAATTTATCGAAAAAATAGAGGGCGTTTTGCAGTCTCGCTTAGATGAACTCACACCTCAGATGGTTCGAGATATCATGCAACAGGTTATGCGAAAACATCTCGGGTGGTTAGTGATTTGGGGTGGTGTTTTTGGCGGGCTAATCGGATTGGTTACCGGTATCGCGCGGTACGCGCTTTAATGTCAGTCCAAAATAGTAGCTTTATGACTTTGCGCGAAGGGGTATGCCAAAAAACTCTATCCCCTCCCAACCCGTCTCCATAAACTGTCGGATGTTTGGGTGACTATCCGAATCTGGGTTTCGCAATACATCAGCTCGATAAAATGCACCAAAACAGGCAAGCGTTTGTTCTGACGACAAATCATGCAGCCTACCAAATGCAAAGAGTTTACAAGAGCCGGTGTTTTGCCCTGCTTCGTTCATGATGTCTTGGTTACGAAAGGCCGTGGGCGTAAAATCGTACAGCTTGTTGATCAAAGCAATCGTGTCAGGAAACTCAATTAACTTGGGCGTCATGTCCAGTTTATTTAGAAAGAGTTCGAGTTCCATCTTGCGTTCCGCTTTGTCCAACCTTCAAGCTGTCGTCGACAGACGCTGAGCCTTGTAATCAATAGCATCAACTGCCGCCACGGCACATAAATTGACAATCCCTTGCACCGATGTCGATTCGGTTACCACATGAGCTGGTCGCTGCAGCCCCATCAACATCGGCCCCACAGGAATGCCGCCACTGAGTACTTTGACCATGTTGTAGGTGATATTCGCAGCATCCAGGTTCGGTAGCACGAGTAAATTAGCACCACCTTCAAAAGCTGCATTGGGAAATATACGCGATCGTGTTTCTTCGGACAGAGCTGCATCAGCATGCATCTCACCCTCAACCACTATCTCAGGGTGAGATTTGGCAAGCAATTCCTTGGCTAGCCGCATCTTTCTAGCGCTGGTGTTGTTGCGACTGCCAAAATTTGAGTGTGACAGTAATCCGATTTTTGGTTCTAGACCGAAGCGTCTAACCATATTAGCGGCCATGGTCGCCGTTTCAACTATTTCCTCTGCACTTGGATCCACAGAGACATGCGTATCGCACAGGAACACGACACCTTTGTCGAGAATCATCAGCATCAGAGCTGAACAATCCGTAACGCCATCATCGATGCCGATAATTTCACACAGGTAACGTAAGTGTCTAGCGTAGGCGCCCTGAGTACCGCACACCATAGCATCAGCTTCATGATGTTTAACCATCAAAGCAGCTAACGCCGTAGGCCGTGTGCGCACAACGTTAGCGGCATACTCTGGCGACACGCCCGAACGCTCCATCAATCGGTGATATAAATCGCAATGCCTGTCAAAGTCTGGGTTTTCCGCCGGATCAAGCACGTCAAATCCATCCCCTATTTTCAAACGCAAGCCCAATTCGTTGATGGCAGCTTCGACAAACGAATGTCGACCAATCAGCACGGGCCGACAAATGGCTTCGTCCACCAAAATTTGAGTGGCATTCAACACCCGATGAGATTCACCCTCAGACAACATCACACGTTGGATATCACGTTGCGCCGCTTCAAACACCGGCTTCATAATCAAGCCTGACTTGATGACGAAGTCGTTGAGCTTGCTACGGTACGCCGTGAAGTCTTCGATGGGCCGAGTCGCCACCCCAGAGTCCATCGCAGCCTTCGCCACACGCAATGGGATGTCGGTCATCAAACGAGGATCGAACGGTTTTGGAATGAGGTAGTCCTTGCCGAACTTGAACGGTTTGTCTCCATAGGCAGCATTCACAACCGCGGAAGTCTCTTTAGTGGCAAGATCGGCTATGGCCTCCACGCAGGCCGACTGCATTTCCGAATTTATTTCTGTAGCACCTACATCCAAGGCCCCGCGGAATAAGAACGGAAAGCACAGCACATTGTTCACTTGGTTCGGATAATCACTACGCCCGGTGGCCACAATCGCATCATCCCGCACTGCATAGACCTCATCCGGGCTAATTTCAGGATCAGGATTTGCCAGAGCTAAAATAAAGGGTTGAGAGGCCATGCGTTTGACCTGGTCGGCCGTAATGGCGCCTGGCCCCGACAGACCAAGAAACACATCCGCTCCGTCTATTGCATCATCGAGTGTACGCGCATCGGTTTCTCGGGCAAATACGCTGTTGTAAGGGTTAAGCCCAGCATTACGACCTTTGTAGAGTATGCCCTTGCTATCGCTAACCGTAATGTTCTCTTTTTTCAGCCCCATATACACCAACAAATTTAAACTTGCCAATGCCGCTGCGCCCGCTCCAGAGCAAAACAACTTGATGTCTTCAATGTTCTTACCCGCTAAGCGTAATCCGTTACGTATGGCTGCCGCCACAACAATCGCGGTTCCATGCTGATCATCGTGAAACACTGGAATATTCATCCGCTCTCTCAAGCGATTTTCAATTTCAAAACACTCAGGAGCTTTTATATCCTCTAAATTGATACCCCCAAAGGTGGGCTCCAGCAATTCAACCGCGTCCACAAAGCGATCGATATCAGTGGTGTTTACCTCCAGATCAAAGACGTCCACATTGGCAAACTTTTTAAACAAAACAGCCTTGCCTTCCATCACTGGTTTCGCCGCCAAAGGTCCGATACTGCCTAGTCCTAACACAGCGGTGCCATTGCTAATGACCGCAACCAGATTACTACGTGCCGTTAAATGTGCAGCCTCCATCGGATCACGAGCAATTTCGTTACACGCAGCGGCAACGCCCGGTGAATAAGCGAGTGCGAGGTCTCGCTGATTGACCATGATTTTAGTGGCATTGATTTCCAACTTTCCGGGTTTTGGAAAGCGATGATATTCCAGTGCTGCCTGGTCGAGCTGATCTGTCATTTAAATTCTATTCCTTAGGTTAGCGTTATCAGTTGATCCTGCAATGCACGGTTGAAGGCGCTACATACCGCTTCCAATGAGGCTGACACGATATTGGTGTTGAGTGCGGCACCATAGCGTGTAGCCCCTTTGCCCGCTTGAATCTCAATATAACAGGCAGATTGAGCATCCGCACCCATACCGGTTGTGTGCTGGTGGTAGTCCACTACACGAAAATCAACACTCCAGTTAGAGCAAATGGCATTGACAAATGCATCAATGGGCCCATTGCCTTGACCCTCTATGTTCATCTCTTCACCGTTGAATGCAACCTGAGCGGTCAGAGATCGAGTTTCATCGTTTTCATCGGCCACAGAGCTATGCTTGATGAACATTAAAGGTTGTTTGGCCTGAATAAACGCATCTTCAAACGCTTGACGAATAGACCCAGAGTCAACTTCCTTGCCCGTTTGCTCACTGATCTCTTGCACGACTGAACTGAATTCAATCTGCAACCGCCTGGGTAGTTCAAGCCCATGATCCTGTTCCAGTATAAAGGCTACGCCACCCTTGCCACTTTGGCTGTTGACGCGAATAACCGCTTCATAAGTCCTGCCCAAATCGACCGGATCAATAGGCAGATAGGGTACTTCCCACAACGGCGAATTCGAGGCCCGCATAGCGGCAAACCCTTTTTTTATCGCATCCTGATGCGACCCAGAGAAAGCGGTAAACACCAATTCTCCCGCATAGGGATGGCGCGGATGCACCGGTAACTGATTGCAATATTCAACGGTTCGCATCACATCATAGATATCCGAGAAATCCAGGTTGGGCGCCACACCCTGGCTGAACAAATTCAACGCCAGAGTCACTATGTCCACATTACCGGTGCGCTCCCCATTGCCGAACAGCGTTCCCTCAACGCGATCTGCACCTGCCATCAAGGCCAACTCCGTCGCAGCGACGGCGCAACCTCGATCATTGTGCGGATGTACGCTCAGCAGAACGCTATCACGATAGCGCGTCTGCCCCTGATACCATTCAATTTGGTCTGCATAGATATTGGGTGTGGACATCTCAACAGTGGCCGGCAAATTAACTATCGTTTTGTGGTCAGGTGTGGGTTGCCAAATATCGTTGACAGCGTCACAAACCTCAACTGCGTAATCCAGCTCGGTGCCTGTAAAGCTCTCTGGCGAATATTGAAATTGCCACTGGGTGTTTGGATAGCGCGCGGCATACTCTTGAACCAAAGTGGCCCCATCAGTCGCAATTTTTTTAATCCCGTCCCTATCCAGATTAAATACAACGCGACGCTGCAAAGTCGACGTTGAGTTATACAAATGAACAATAGCGCGCTTAGCACCTTCCAGAGATTCGAAGGTTCTACTGATCAGCTCCTGACGAGATTGGGTTAACACCTGCAAAGTGACGTCATCAGGAACCAAGTTGTCATTAACCAAGGTTCTGACAAAGTCAAAATCGGTCTGCGATGCGGCTGGGAATCCAACCTCGATCTCTTTAAATCCCAGCGCTACCAACAACTTAAAAAATCTCAGCTTTCGATCCGTACCCATCGGCTCGATGAGCGCCTGATTTCCATCGCGCAAATCGACACTGCACCAGATAGGCGCTTTATCTATTCGTTGATTGGGCCACTGCCGGTTAGGCAATGAAATCTGAGGAAATGGAACGTACTTATTCGTGGGGTCCATGCTGACAATCTCGTGCTTTAACTTAATGACCGGTGATCGGCCTTTGTTTGGATAGGCTGTTTGGGTGGCGTGCCCTGATCAGCCTGTTGGATACGACATAACCCGGCGCTCTCTAAGAGACCGGGCAGATAAGGAGGAGGTGTCGCAGCACGATTAAACTCATGGTGCGAGATTAGCGCTGAGCGAGGATCAGGTCAAGCTCGGTTCGTCCGGACGGTCGATCAATGGGCGAATGAGCTTCTCCAGGCCGTTGGCCTTGATCTCATAAATCAGGGCCATTTGCTGGCCGAGTTTTCCGTTCGGAAACCCTTCGGATTTAAACCACACCACGTACGGTTCGGGTAGATCAATCAGCCGTTCGCCTTCGAAACGGCCGAACGGCATTTTTTGTGTCGCCGCTGCGATGACCTCGTTCATGAACTCCGTGCTGTCTAGATCAACCATGATCAGATTCCACAGGGGTTGCCTGAGGACCTCCGGAGGCTCTTACGTTACGCGTGCGCAGCACAGGTTTAGTGATGGAAGCGACCAACTCACGCCAAATAAACAACAAGCCCGACAACACAATGATGGCGGCACCCGCCAACACGGTCTGATCGACCTTCTCTTGAAATACAAGCGCTCCGTAGATCAGCGCCCATAACATCTGACTGTATTGCATCGGCGCTATAAACTGCGCCTCGGTGTTTCGGTAGGCTGAAATCATTAGCATTTGCCCTATGACGCTCAGGCAGCCGACGGCAGCTAACTTGAGTAGCGTATCGCCAGGGATCGGAACATAAACGAAAACCGTCGCTAGCCCACTTATGATGACATTGGTGAGCATGGGATAGAGTATGAGCGTGGTGGGATGTTCGCCGGCTCCAATTTTTCGGGTAACCACCGAGGTGCAGGCGGTACACAGCGCTGCCGCCAATCCTGCCAGATGACCTAGCTGAAACGACGACTGCCCTGGTTTCAACACAATGACCACACCCAGCAGACCCACCACGATAGCCACCCAACGAATCAGGCGAATTTTCTCCCCTAACACCGGTATAGCCAACAAGGTGATTAATATGGGAGCTGAGAAAATCAAACTATAGGCTTCTGCCAACGGCAGATGGGTAAACGCGTAGAACACGCTTACCAAAGAACCCGTGGTGAACAGGCAACGCAAGCCCACCCACGCAGGTCGATTTGGTCGTAACGATCGCTCTCTTTTGTCAACCGCCAGCATGAGCGTGAAGGGTACAAAACTGAAAAGTACGACAAGAAAGACCGTTTGAAAAACGGGTATATCGCGAACGCTCTTGATAAGAGCATCATGCAATGAGAACACCGCAAAGCCCAGCAATGCGATTCCCATTCCAAACAACACTGAACGCGTGGAGGTGTCAGTGCCCATCCGTTCACAGACTCTTTTTATAGGGTGAAGTCAATAGTAGCAGAGCTAACCCATAGTGCGGGGCTTAAGGAATTACCCGCCCGTTTTGCTACTGAACCCGATGGCGTGGAGTGGCACACTACGTCCACATTGTCTGCCCATTCCAATATCAATTCCTACAGTTGCACAGAATTGCAACTGCGATAGCGAATTAATATTAGCCGCGAACACCTTTACATTCAGGCTATGAGCAACCATGACTTGAGACACCAACAACGCTCGGCTAAATTCATCACTCATTGCCTTCTGAATTAAACTTGCAGAAGGCTCTATATAATCAAGCGGCAGCAGTTGCTGTAATCGATACGCGTAGGGGCCGGTACCCGTTGCGTTTAGCTTCAACCGCAATCCTTCCCGGTTGGCCCGCTTGAACACGGGCAAACTGTCTCTGAGCGACTGCATAACATCCTGTTCACTAAATGCCAAACAGAATGTCGACATGGGCACTCTCGTTTCAACACAACGCGTCAGCAGCCATTCCAGTCGAGCCTGATCGATAAAAGCGCCGGGCAAGTCCACTATCAGCACGGGCAGCAAACTGCGCTGTTGCAAGGTCATATTCGCTGAGATTTGTGTCAACACTTCATCCAACATACCAAGCTCGGCACCGAGCGGCTTCTGTGAAGGTTGCTCACCAAAGATTCTCAGTCGATAACAGGCAACCACCGCTGTGTCGAGTAATTGCACGCCAGGTTGTACCCGCAATGATGGCTGTGCCAGCAAGCCCTCGAGCCTATCATCCGAACCATCCAGACTCTCTAACGAAGCACTGTCTTCTTCAATGTCGGCCGCCTTAAACCGCAGCACCAGGCCCGTCTGAGGGTCAGCCGATCGATCTTTCAAAAGATCCTGCGAAGCACGCTGCGAGTAAGACGGCAGCAGGCGCTCAAACACCTCGCTGGCTTTATGCTCAGCATTAATCGGCAGCAGTGTGTCAGTAAGTTGGGTCGCCACCACGGAATCGCTACACTGAAATTGGTGATCCACCAAACTTGACATCAGTGAGTTGGCCACCTTTTTACCTGTTTCGCCAACACACTGCTTAAGAAGAACGGCCAAGGTATGGCGGTCCAACCTGCCGACAACGTCCCTTGCCCTTAGTCGGGTCTCTAGAATGCCCAGGTATTCGTTCAATGCCATCGCTGCGACTTGCGCACCGGCAAGAATTTCAATATCTAAAAGGGATGTGAATTCAATTAACAGCAACGATGAATCAGTTTCAGAATCTTGATTGTGCCGAAACCACCGATCGACTTGTTGGATAAAGGCAGCTCGGTGTAACAAGCCAGTATCTGGATCCAGCCTTCCACACAGCTCTCCGCGCACGCTATTTGCCAAGACGATCAGCGGATCAACAGTTGTATTCTGCCAAGGTTCAGCGATGACTATCTCACCGGCTAACACCAACATGCCATCTAGGCGTTGTGTGTGATCATGCAGGGCAACGAGTGTGATGGGACTCGACAGCTCCGCACACAGGTCATCGGGTAGCGGCTGAATGTAAGGCAAATGCCTTGGCGGTTGCGACTGCAACCACGGCCAAAACGAATGCCTTAACCGCTGAGCCAATTGGTTTTCAAGACTTTCAATCGGTTCGTTGATATTGGGTACGGTGACTTCACGACCGGTATGCCAGTAAAGTGCAATGGCTTCACAGCTGCATAGGGCCTTACCCGCCAGTAGCAATCGCTCCAGATCGTTTCCTGAGAAGTTTTTTGCGTTCTGATGAAGCCAAGCTTGTAGATCCGCCGCTACCGGCAGAAAGGGTGTCTGACCCATTCGGATCTAGACCGACACAGCAGTATCGAAGTGACCGAAGTACTCACTTAACCTGGCTACCAACCAACGAAGGCTCACTGGCTTATCCAGGCACTCAAGGTTTTCGTGGCTCTCAAGCCAGCCCAGGTCATTATCGTTTTCAGAGCTGGTCACCACAAAAATCAACGGGGCTTTCTCGCCCAACAGAGAATAGACTTCTTCACAGAGTGCTCGACCATCCATGTGGGGCATGTCTAGATCTGTGACGAGAACATCGTAGTGATGCTCGGACATCAACGCCAAGGCAGTTTCTCCATTGAGCGCGGTATCCACCTCGTACCCGTTGCGATCGAGTGTGAGTTTCATCACCCGCAGCACATGGGCTTGGTCATCAACCAACAACACACGCTTCAAACCGAGACCCGAAGGGGCTCCGATTTGCGCAGGTTTGTGTTGTGCGGTGGTAGACATTCCGATCATCCTAACCATCTGTAATCAAACATAGAGTCCTTAGCGGTCAATCCACTCATTTGCTGTTGCGCAAGTGCTTGGTTTTGAATCCCGCTCAAGCTTTAGGCGTTAGCTCGATCACATTTTAAAACGCAAAGACCCAAGCCGGTCAGAACTGGCAGTTGTTAGCCGATACCGTTAGGGATATATCACAGGACTAGTTCAATGAGTGTCAGACTGAGAAATCTAACCGCATCTAGCAGTATGGGGGTGGTATTGCTCCTGGCAGCCTGCTCCACAGATACCGGCGGTAACAGCGGAGACTCTAACTCGCCAAATCAAGCGGAAAATCTGATAAACAACGGTCCAGAGTGTCAAATTGAGCCGATGCGTAGTTGGGTTCAGAGCAACATGCAGGACTACTATTTATTCTATAACCAAGTACCACAAGTATCACTTGGAGACTACAGTTCGATCGAAAGGTTGATCGAAGATCTGCGGGTCAGCCCGTACGATCGCTACAGTTACATCGCTGATGAATCATTGAGTACAGCGCTGTTCGAAGAAGGTACGAGTTTTGGATTTGGGATGCGCTTAACCCGCACTCCAAGCAACGAACTGCGTTTCGCACTGGTCAATCCCGGATCCCCACTAGACAATGCAGGGGTGTTGAGAGGCGAGCGATTGGTGGCGATAGACGGGGTTGCCATTGATAGCCCGGGATTAACCTCGGAATTTATCGACGCTGCGTTGGGTACCGGAGACGAAGTAGTATCACCGCGCTTCACCATTGAAAACATCGTTGGTCAACGGCGAGATGTTGTCGTCACAAAAACAAATTTTAACTTGCAAACGGTTCTTGAAACCTCAGTGACCACGGTGGGCAGTAATCGAGTCGGCTATTTGCATTTCTTAAGCTTTCTCGAAACCTCAAGCGCCGAGTTGGATCAAGCTTTTGAAACTCTAGCATCAGAAAACATTAACGAACTGGTGCTGGATCTGCGTTACAACAGTGGCGGTAGAATTTCGGTAGCCAATGAGCTGGCGAGTAAGATAGTCGGTGACGGTGCCGCTGGCGCAGACTTCACCTACTTTTCGCATAATGACAAGTATGCATCCTACAACCAAGGCTATCCATTTATAGACGACGTAAACTCCCTAAACCTTAGCCGGGTGGTCGTACTGGCTACCGACGACACCTGCTCGGCTTCAGAGCTTGTGATCAATGGACTAAGACCTTTTATGGAAGTGATTACAGTGGGTGGCACTAGCTGTGGAAAACCTTATGGCACCAGCGGCCGCACTCGCTGTGGCAAAGTCATGCACGCCTTGGAGGTGGAATTTCAGAATAACTCTCAGGTTGGGGGTTACTTTGATGGAATTCCAGCTGATTGCCCAGCCAATGACGATGTCTTTGAATCACCTGGGGTCCCGGGTGATCCGTTAATGGATGCAGCGTTGGGCTATATCGATCAGGGTTCCTGTACGATGGTTGCGGGCCGATCCCTCGATCCTGAGGTCAGCCAACTGCCCCCTATGAATTTGCTGGATCTAGAAAAACGTCACCTCTTAGAGTAGTGATAACACAAAAACATCGTACAATCGCGAAATATCCATTGGGGCTCGTGATTGTCGATGACAACGTTCTATTTAATTCGGCACGGCCAAGCATCTGCCGGTACCGACAACTATGACCGCTTATCCTCACTGGGTCAGGAACAGGCGCGGCTGCTGGGCGAGTGGTGGCAGCACACTGCACATCAAACCCATGCCTCATACAGTGGCGACCTAGAACGACAGCAACACACCGCTTCAATTACCACAAGTACGGCAAAACTGTCGATACCTCATGATTGCCTGCCAGAGCTAAACGAATACAACCATCATCACATTGATGAACATTTTGGCCAGGGAGCCAAAAGCGACCAACCTGGCAGCTATACGTTCTCAGATTATGTAGCCACCATGCAGCGCTGGCATGCCGCCGGTGACGCACTACCCGCAGGTGTCGAGAGTTACGTTGATTTTTCTACACGAGGGCTTTCCGCGCTGAAAACCGTTGAAGCACGGGTCGAACCTGGGAGTCATGTGGCGATTTTCACCTCTGGTGGAGTGATCGCTACTATTGTTGGCCAACTGATGCAATTTCCGTTTCTGCGCACCATGGAAGCCATTTGGAATATTCGCAATTCGTCAGTCACCACGTTAGAAATTAGAGACGGCAGTACACACCTTATTGACTACAACACCATAGCGCACTTGTCGGTGAAATCCGATCCGACCATCATCACATTGATTTAGACAAGGGACACACCCATGGCACACAACCCTGCCTCGATTGATCAAGAGAATGTTTTCCACCACTACACCAACCTTGAGGCTCATAAACAGCAAGGTCCGTTTATCATTGAGAGTGGTGATGGTATTCATGTCATCGATGACCACGGTAAAAGGTATATCGAAGGCATGGCAGGTCTATGGTGTACTTCACTCGGTTTCAGTGAACAGCGGCTCACTCACGCAGCAACGAAACAGATGCAAGAGATGCCCTATACCCATCTATTTGCTCATCGATCCAGCGTGCCGGCCATTCAGTTAGCTGAGAAGCTCATAGCACATTCACCTCAAGGAATTGGCAAAGCCTTCTTCGTCAACTCAGGATCCGAAGCAGTGGATGCTGCAATCAAGATGGTTTGGTACCACAACAACGCACTTGGCAGGCCGAAGAAAAAGACGATCATTGCTCGAAAGCGTGCCTACCATGGTGTAACGATCGCAGCAGGTAGCCTAACCGGCCTGCCCTACGCTCATGATGGATTCGATTTACCCGCCATCTCGGTTATCCACGTTGAAACGCCTCACGCTTACCGCTGTGCGAACATCAATGAATCGGACGATGCCTTCAGTACCCGTCTTGCAAATGAACTTGAACAAACGATTCTCGAGGCCGGTGCTGACACAATTGCAGCGTTTATCGCTGAACCGGTGATGGGTGCTGGTGGGGTACTGATTCCCCCCGAAGGCTATTTCGAAAAAGTACAGGCCGTACTGAAAAAACACGACATTCTGTTCATCGCCGATGAAGTGATATGTGGCTTTGGCCGAACAGGTGAATGGTGGGGATGCGATACCTACAACATAACACCCGACTTGATGACCTGTGCCAAACAACTTTCGTCAGCCTACATGCCCATCGGTGCGGTCTTGGTGAGTGATTCGGTGTATGACACTATCGCCAGGTACAGCGATGAACTCGGCATGTTCGGTAGTGGCAATACCTATGGTGGACATCCTGTAGCGGCCGCCGTTGCTCTTGAGACACTAACGATTTACGAAGAACGCAATATTGTCCAGCAGGTAAAACAGCTCGAATCACAATTCACCGATCGCGTACAAGCGTTACAGAATCACCCGTTGGTGGGTCACGCCCGCAGCGTCGGACTCATCGGCGCAATTGAACTGGTGAAAAACAAAGAAACTCGTGAGCAACACCCTGCCAGTGAAAAAATGGCTGCGAAGGTCGCGCTGGCGGCAAAAGAGCACGGTTTGATTGTGCGTCCAACGCCTGGTGATAGCGTGGCCTTCTGCCCTCCTCTCATCATCAACGAAAGTCAGATCAATAGCATGTTTGATGCAGTAAGCAATGCACTCAATGATGTTTTAAGCACCGTCAACTAACTGGATGATTAATCATTTTTATAAAACCTACGGCGAAAATAGCTCTCCGGTAAGATCATTTTTCGCGCCAGGCAGAGTGAATCTGATCGGCGATCATACAGACTATACCGGTGGCAAAGTATTTCCCTGCGCAATAGACAGCGGCACCACACTACTTCTACGACCCAGCACTGATGGGCAACTGCATCTGGCTTCCACCAACTTCTCTGAGCGGCTCAGCCTGCCCATCACACACCGGGATAAACTGCCAGATTCACACTGGGGCAATTATCCCTTGGGAGTTATCTCTTTGCTGGCAGAAGAAGGTTTTGAGATACCAGGACTGGAGCTTCTGTACAGTGGCAATATACCCAACGGCGCTGGGTTAAGTTCATCAGCTTCCATTCTCGTCGCCACAGCGTTCGCGCTCAGCAAAATTTTAACAACACCCCATACACTGATTGAACTGGCGCACTTGGCTCAGCAGGCGGAATGGAAATTTGCTGGTACACAGTGCGGCATACTCGATCAATTTGCTGTCGCTATGGGAAAAGCAGCGCATGCCATTGAATTGGATTGCCACTCATTAAACTACCGTTACGTTCCGCTCAACCTGGATGAATTGAGCCTGGTAGTTACGAACACCAATCAACGGCGCGCGGTGTCGGAATCTGCTTACAATGAACGGGTCAAAGAGTGCGAAACCGCATTGACGTTATTGCAGCACAGTAGCAATGTCACCTGCTTGGGTGAGGTTAGTCCGGAACTTCTCAAACACCATGTGACCGCCTTTGATGATGACCCAATCGCGCTCAAACGGGTGAGACATATCGCGTCTGAAAATCAACGAGTCACTGAAGCCGTCGCCGCATTGGAGAACAATGACGTCCAGCGATTCGGCGAATTGATGAACCAATCACACACATCGTTACAGCAGGACTTCGACGTTTCCAGCAACGAACTGAATGCGTTGGTTCAATCCGCGCAGTCTTTGAATTATGTTCTGGGCTCCAGAATGACCGGCGCTGGATTTGGCGGCTGCACCATTAGCCTGGTAGCGCGCAATCGGGTCGAGGAGTTCAAAACAACGGTCGCAGCCAGCTATCGAGAAGCCACAAATTTGGAAGCCACCTTTTACATCGTTCAGGCCTCTAATGGCGTTCGGGAAGTCACTTGATGGAAAACGGCATTAACAACTGGCAAAGACGCTGGCACCCCTTGTTACAACAGTGGGTTCTCATCGCCGCCACTTCGGGGAATCGTCCCTGGTCGGGCGCAATGGCACAGGCGACTCTCGAAACTGAGCTGGAGCATGATCCTGATTGCTATTTGTGTCCCAGCGTCTCTCGAGCCAACGGCAATAAAAACCCAGACTACACAGGCACACATTCGTTTGACAATGATTACCCTTCGTTGTCACCACTTGCGCCGGCAAACACCAGCGAGCAACCAGAGTTTTTGACCACAGCGCAAGCCAACGGTCGTTGCCGGGTACTGTGTTGGTCAGAACGTCACGATTTGCGGCTAGCATCACTGCCAGAGAAGGCATTGATCGCAGCCTTTGAACTCTGTCGCGATGAGTACCAACTACTCAGCTCGGCCAAAGATGCTCAGTATGTGGTGATATTTGAAAACAAAGGAAAAGAGGTGGGCATGTCCAACTCCCATCCTCACGGCCAAGCCTATGCAGTGCCCTTCGTCCCTGATACCACGCTTCGTATGCGCTCAGCCCAACACCACTATTTCGCCGATCACGGTAGCCATTTAATGCAAGATATGCTTGAGCACGAGCACACGCAATCAGAGTTGGTGGTGACACAGAACGACTATTGGTCCTGTTTAGTTCCTTTTGCGGCTCGCTTTCCTTTCGAAACCTGGGTGGTACCTAGAAGGCATGTGAACTCTCTTCTGGATCTTACCGCCATCGAGTTGAAACACCTAGCACTGTTGTATCAAGAGCAGTTACAACGCTATGACATTTTGTTTGATCGCATAACACCAAATCTCACTATGTTCCACAGCGGACCCTGTGATGGTGACCCCACCAGCACATCATCTTGTTTTCACATTGCCATGCAACCGCCGTTATTAACACCCACCCGATTAAAGTATCTGGCCGGCTGGGAGTCTTCGGCCGGCAACATTACGAACCCAGTTCAACCAGAATTTGCTGCCAGTCAATTGCGATCGGCTTTACCTAGCGACTGAGTTCTGCCCAAGCCTTATCTGCGTCTGCCTTATACTCTTGCCAGTCACCGCCCAACCATCGATCTCGGCCGCGACCAGCGTAAAACAAGTACAAGTGATCTTCAAAAATTTCCCAGTGCGTACCATCGGTTCGAATCAAGCCTTCACCCAAGCTGAGGGCATTAGCGCAATGGCCGTTATACATTGGTGAGTATCGTTCAGGGTCGGCCTCAAACTTCATTGCGCTTTCTGCACTGGCAAATCGCCATTTAGCCCCTTTGTAGTTCACCACGTGCACTTTGCTACCCACTTTTGCCGCCGCTTGTGGATCGCGGTTGAGTTCATGATAGGCGTACGGGTCATGGCCGCCAATGGCAACGCCCGACCACGACTTGGACACCGGCTCTTCAGCCAGAGCACTGCCCACCCATAACAGCAATGCAAATGAGACAACCAATTGCCTGACCAGAAAAGATGTCATACGAATCGCTCAATCAAGATGGAGATGCCTAAAGACCCCGACCGGAGGAGAAAAGTTCCCTATGCAGGTCTTACCCATACGGCTGTGTCATGAAATACAGCTCCACCATTGGGTTTTCCAGGCTCTGAACTAATGAGTGTATTAATACCCAGTTCGTTCGGAAAATCTCTATTGGGCCAGATACTTTCCACCACCACTGTACCTGGCTGGAGATGATCAAATCCATTAACTCGAATGGATATTTCACCCTGTGTATTACCCAACTTAACCCAATCGTTCTCTGCTATTTTGAGCTCAGCCATATCATGGGTGTGCATCTTTACATGGGGTTCTTTTTCCATTCGCCGAGAGCTTGGTGTTTCTGTAAACGTTGTATTTAAAAATTGCCTTGCCGGAGCTGCAACCAATCTAAAAGGATATTCTTCCGAACAATCATCGGTTACGTCCCAATGGTCTGGCAACCTGGGCATGCCCAACGAATTCGGGCCGACCCGCGCCCAATCAGCGTGAAAATGAAACCGTTTATCCGGCGTATCAAACCCATTGAGAAAGTTTGAGTCTTCGAAGTTCTTCGCACAATCAATTCCACCGGTTGCGATCAGTTTTTCACTCGAAGGTAAATCAGAGTTTTGCAGTGTGTGATCAATGAGAGTTATCTCATCCCAATCAAAGGCGGGATGCTTCAGTCCCAGTCGTCTGGCCAACTGCTGGAGTACCCAGTGATTACTTTTGCACTCCCCCGGGGGATCCACCAATTTCCTACCTATCTGCAAATGCGTATGGCCACCAGCCTGATAGATATCATCGTGCTCGGTGAACATGGTTGCAGGTAGAACGATATCGGCGTATTTAGCGGTATCGGTAAAAAATTGCTCGTGAACTACGGTAAACAAATCGGGCCTCAGCAAGCCCTGAATCACTCGGCGTGTATCCGGTGCCACAACCGCCGGGTTGGTATTTTGGGTGAAAAGCACAGTGACCGGCGGCCCT
>JAHQVR010000186.1 GCA_019634245.1 Gammaproteobacteria bacterium | reverse complement strand
ACCGATGAGTCGCACCAGCGAAAGAACTGCTTGCAATCGCTTTACCCAAACTAGATCAAGCTGAACCCGTTGCACCTCCGGCATGCCCTCGAGCCGCTGAGTGATTGCTTCTAATGACTTGGGTTGCAAAGCTTCTGCTTTGGGAAAGACCACTACCGCGCCGGGCAGAGGATTATCCTCCAATAAGGTCATTGCCTCAGCGACGTCGGTGTTTTCTGTCAGCAGCGAGAGGGCCTCATCGCGCGATATATATTGGGTACTGGCAATATCAGGTTCGTTTTGGAGTGTTGTCGCCAGATCGGCACCTTGCAGATCACTGATGTCTAGGCTCAGGTACAGCGTGATGCTTTCATCTTTCAGGGAATTGGTGCTGAGTCTATCCAGTGATTCAGCGATGAAAAAGAACAGTACTGGCAGCGCTAACGTGATGCTCAACACTGTGAGCGTGCTTATGCTAGAAAATTTCCGAGCACCGAGTTGACGCAAGCTCTGTCGTAGGGCATAGCCTTGTGCGGAATACGACCAAGAGCCACCGGAAGCTTGTTGTGCTCGGGCTAACGCAATCCCACTGTGCTTGTTGGATCTATCTAGCTGACTCATACTCGTGATACCTGCTTGCGTTGAACTCGCGCCTGTTTCATCCGACCGTCCTCAAGTGTAAGTCGGGGGTATTTGAAGGTATCAAGCAAAGTGGTGTCGTGCGTGGCCAGTAGGACGGTAACGCCAGAGCTATTAAACTGCATCAGCAGGCTCATAATCTCAGCACTCATGGTTGCGTCTAGGTTACCAGTGGGCTCATCGGCTAGTAATAGCTTGGGTCTGGCAACCACGGCTCTAGCGATGCCAATTCGCTGCTGCTCACCGCCTGATAAGCTAATGGGAACTTCAGAGGCTTTATCGGATAACCCCACTTTGTTGAGTGCGGCGTTCACCCGTCTCACTATATCGGCGTGTTTGAATCCACCGATGATCAGGGGCAGGGCAATATTGTCAAATACGTTTCGATCATTCAGTAATTGGTTGTCTTGAAACACAATGCCCATTTGCCGGCGAAGATGAGGTTCATGTCGGGCTTTCAATGAGCTGTAGCGTATGTCCCCAACTTGAATATCTCCGGCCGTTGGTTTTTCCAACCTTGCGATGAGCTTTAACAGTGAACTTTTTCCAGCGCCAGAATGACCAGTCAAAAAAGTAAAAGAGCCGGGTTCTAAACTAAAAGACACATCACGTAAACCGAAGTTTGCGGGTGCGTATTCTAGGCTGACATGCTCGAACGCAATCATTGCGCACTCGATTCCTCAGTGGCGATCAAGGCATCCACAAAACGCTCCGCTTCAAACACTTCTAGGTCTGCCACTTGTTCTCCCACACCAATAAAGCGAATAGGTATGTTCATTTTCTCAGCGATCGCAAATACAATGCCGCCTTTCGCCGTGCCATCGAGTTTGGTCACCACCATGCCGCTTAGCTGCATCACCTCATTAAATTGCTGAGCCTGATTCAACGCGTTCTGTCCAGTACCACCATCGAGAACAATCAGGGTTTCGTGCGGTGCGGATTGGTCCAATTTGCCTAGCACGCGCTTTACCTTCGATAGCTCGTCCATTAATCCAGACTGTGTGTGCAGACGGCCAGCCGTGTCGGCAATCAGAACATCAATATTTCTTGCCTTCGCTGATTGTAGGGCGTCAAATATGACGCTAGCGGAGTCCGAACCGATGTCCTGAGAAATAACGGGCACTCCGTTGCGCTCTCCCCAGGTTTGCAGTTGCTCTATAGCGGCAGCTCGAAAGGTATCACCAGCGGCTAACATCACTGATTGACCACCATTGAGTAGCTGGCGCGCCAATTTTCCGATGGTTGTAGTCTTGCCCGAACCGTTCACACCAACCACTAGGATAACGAATGGCCCATCTGTGTCGGCTATCTCCAAAGGTTGCTCGACTGGCGTCAGGATCGCGAGCAATTCTTCACGAAGAGCGCCTCGCAACGCATCCGTATCCGCATTGCTTTTAACTCGATCCCGTAACGAATCCATAATTCGTTGCGTAGCCTGAACACCCACATCAGCCATAATGAGCTGATTCTCCAATTCTTCAAACAGCGATTCATCGATACGCTGGTTCAGTTTGAAGAAGTCGAGCAATCCATCGCGGAAGCGGCCGCGAGTGCGCTCGAGTTTTCTGTCGAGAGGTTGCGCATCAGTGCTGGAATCTTCTCGATCTTCGCGCTGTCGTTTTAGAAAGCTGAATATGCCCATCGATGTTATGGTGAGTGGCGACCGTGCGATACTATCATTTGGATAAATAACCTTAGTCCAATTTCTCCCATGGCGGGTGGTCCCGTTCAGAAGCAACTGGTTTAATCACGAAGTTCAATGGCGCGAAAACGTTCCCAAGTAGCTGGCGAATCTGGTCAAGTTCGAATCATCGCAGGAGCATGGCGTGGGCGATCTGTGACAGTCGCGGCCGCTGATGGGCTTCGTCCCAGTGGCGATCGGGTTCGGGAGACGGTATTTAACTGGCTGCAATGGGACTTGGCAGGAACTTGTTGCCTAGACCTATTTGCGGGCTCCGGGGTGTTGGCTTTTGAGGCGCTTTCAAGAGGAGCTGCGCGAGCAGATTTGGTGGAACTGTCTTCACTCGCTACCGCGGAATTGAAACGTACTATCGATAAACTGGGGTGTGCAGATTCTGCCGTTGTTCATCCACAGTCCTGGGAAGCCTTCCTGGAAAGCGCATCCGGACCCTATGATCTGGTCTTTATAGATCCACCTTTTGCAGCTGATCTGCACAGTCTGGTGCTCGATAAGCTGTGCCATCAAACTGAGCCAGGTTTGCTGTCAGACAAGGTCAAACTCTATATTGAGGCCCCTGTGGTCACAGACCTTGCTGCTCTGTGCCCGAAAGGGTTTGAGCTGACAAAATCCAAGAAATTCGGTGAGGTGCGAGCCGGTTTGCTGCAGCGCTCACAACAGGTGTGAAGAGCACTGTGTCGATTGCAGATCATGCTATTTTCGCGCACACTTTGAGTCTCCACTGCAAGGGCTAACTATGCACGTCACCGCAATCTATCCCGGCACATTCGATCCCATGACTTTGGGACATGTTGATATCGCCCATCGCGCGACAAAATTGTTTGATGAGGTGATCATTGCCGTTGCTGATAACCCCGGTAAACGTCCTTTTTTTACTCTTGAAGAACGTGTTTCGTTAGCGACTGACATACTGCAGGATCAACAGCGCATTCGCGTTGAGCCTTTTACTGGGCTACTGGTCGACCACGCCAAAAAGGTAGGTGCCAATGTGATAATGCGTGGCTTGCGTGCTGTGAGTGATTTTGACTATGAAGTGCAGATCGCTGGTATGAATAGGCAACTTTCTCCACAGATTGAAACTGTCTTTGTATCGGCTGCACAAGACTACACTTATCTATCATCCAGCCTGGTGCGAGAGGTTGCTAGTCATGGTGGTGATGTCAGTAATTTCGTGCACCCACTCGTCAATGAAGCTTTGAAAAAGAGACAACAGTAGTGGCACTATTGATTACAGATGAATGCATCAACTGTGATGTATGTGAACCCGAATGTCCGAACGATGCTATTTATATGGGTGAGGAAATTTATGAAATTCATCCTCATCTTTGTACTGAGTGTGTTGGGCATTTCGATGAGTCACAATGTGTCATCGTATGCCCGGTGGAGTGTATCATCGTCGATACTGCCAACCCTGAGTCTCCTGGGCAATTGAGGCTGAAGTATGAAGGCTTAATGAAACAAAACAGTAGTCAGACTGCTGCCGATGGTTCGTATCAAGACTGACAGGTTGGGCAATAGTAAGTGGATCGCTGGCCGAGAGTTTTTTGTTTGATCACAGATCGGCACTGTTTGCATGGCTGTCCTTCTCGGTCGTAGACATACAATGATTGTTTGAAATAGCCCGGGTTACCGTCACTATTCACAAAATCTCTCAGTGTAGTACCACCTTGATGTATGGACCGTTCAAGCGTTGATTTTATCGATTCACACAAATGGGTGCTATCTCTCTTACTAATGCGTTTTGCCGCTTTACCCGGTCTAATGCCAGCGAGGAACAGTGATTCGCTCGCGTAGATGTTGCCAACTCCGACCACTACGTGACTATTCATGATTAAATTTTTAATCGCAACGTTTCGGCGACGGGTGGCGTGGAATAAATAGTCGTCGTTAAACTCATTGCCCAGTGGCTCGGGGCCGAGCGAGGCTAACAGAGTGTGCTCTGGAGTGTGAGCTGCCTGCCACAGAACGCAGCCAAAGCGACGGGGATCATGTAATCGAAGCACTTGGCCCGAGCGTAGAAACCATTCAACATGATCGTGTTTGCGCCTAGGCTCAGTGGGCTCATTGATACGCAGGCTTCCTGACATCCCCAGATGAACAATCGCTGTACCAGCATCGACTTTAATCAAAAGGTACTTTCCGCGCCTATCAACTGATCTTACGACTGAATTTTCAAGCTGGGACGTTTCCGCGGGCACTGGCCATCGTAGATTACTGTTATGGACGTCCAGCTTAGTGATGACGTTGTCGACTAAAAATGGTTCGATTCCACGCCGCGTGGTTTCAACTTCAGGCAACTCTGGCATTGGGTTTCAGGAGGGTGACTCAGACGTTACAAAGGCGTTTTTTCCACCTTGAATTAAAGAGACTATCCATTCGGGTACGAAATAAACAGTGTTCTGTTGTTGAGCATAGCGTCGTTGAGCGGAGTGATCTTTATTGCCAATGTGAATTTGCGTATCGCCAATTGCGACGGTGGCGATTGGGTCGATGAGACCAGCGGCCTGCAAATCAACCTCTTCTAGTGAGTAGGTACTGTCCAACGGAATATTTGCTAGTTTTATTATCGGTTCTAATCTTTCGGGATTCACAGCATGATCATCTGCTCCCGACAATTGCCAAACACCGTTATATCGATCGAATGTAAGTGTTTCCCGATCTTTTAGGCTAATAACGATCTTGTTCGGATCTATGGGTACTTGACCGGCCTTTTTGGCAAATGGTTTCCACAGCTGGTTGGCTATGATCAAGGCAAGGACAAGCAAGACTAGTGATAGTAAGGTCAGTGTTCGATTCCGTCTTTGTTTTGCTGCACTCATACTACCGTCGTCTTCGATACGCGACAATCACTGCGCTACTGAAAAACAAAATAGGTATTGCAGCCAACCACACCACACTTAGCGTGATAATGTTCCCTGGGTCTAATTGTAGTGAGCTGTCCGGCGCGGGTTGAGTGACAAATTCTAATTGATCTGCATCGCCTGATAGCCAAACGATCAAACTTTCAGTCAAGGCCTGATTGCCACCAGTGCCTACGAATTGGTTGCTGCCAAAGTCAGCATCGCCCAGTATGGCCACTCGCTGGATCCCATTGGGTAGCTGTCTCTCAATGCTGACAGCTAGCGTCAAGGGGCCAGGCGTTTCCTTACTGTGTTCATCAAAGCGAACGGCGCCTTCGAGGATTCCAAGCTCCGTCCAACTGGATTCACCTGTTTGCAGTAAGGGTAATGTAGTTTGGCCGGCTAGTGGGGTAATGGCCAAAGCTTTGGCCTGAGGGAGCACTACACTGGCGTTCAATTGATTGGTTAAAGGGTGGCGAGGAAGTTTGTTTAGTACCACCATAGTAGGCGATTCGAGCCCTGCCGCTTGGCTGTCAGCATCGATCACGACTCCCTCAAGAGTGTCAATACCAAATTCTAAAGCGATTGCTGAAATCCCGGCACCGGCCGGGTTGTTGATGTCCGTGTCAGTGAGCCAAAGCAGGTTTCCACCTCGATTAAGGTATTCCAGTAGAGCTGCAATTTCTCCGGGGAAGTAGGCCCTCCTCGGGTCTGCGATCACCACGAGATCAGTGGATGGATCAACGATAGATTCAGTAACCAGATTGAGCTCGCGTGCATGGTAGCCGCTGGTGGCCAATCTGCTTAACGCTGTGCTCCAGGCAGAGGGTGCATCACTGTTAATAGAGCGTTCCTCATGTCCGACGATGAAGGCGATATTTCGTTCACCTTCGCGAGACAGTTGTCGTAGTGCGCCGGTGAACACCCGCTCTGAGAGTTGTTGCAGGCGTTGTTCACGGTCATTGCCACTGATAATTAACTCTCCGTTGGGATTCGCTTTCAGTTCTCTTGCACGCTCAGGGTTTGTTTCGGGGTTGATGAACGTCAGCTCTAGGTCTGGTTTCACTGATTGATAGCGACTGATCAGCTCAGTCACCGCTTCACGGGTATTTTGGTCTGGCCCCAGCACAGCTTGTACTTTTATCGGTCCACTAAATGCCTTTAGGGTGGATTGAGTTTGGGTGGTGAGAGTGTGTCTGGCATTGGCGGTGACATCGTATTGCAGTTGAATTCGATTGAATAGAAAAACAATCGCCAACGCGATCAGCGTGCTAACGATCGCTAACGTTAAATAATAAGTGGGTGCGCGACGCATATTAATGGCCGGTATGGCGCAACGAATCAAGCCGAATAATCGTCAGCGCTAGAAATAGCGCAATGATCACGCAGAAATACAGTACATCCGCCAGGCTCAAGTAGCCGTTGAAAAAACTATTCAAATGACTGGCAATTGAATAGCCTTGCACTCCCGAGGCGATGCCGCTTAGAGGGATCTTTCCTAGCAACCAGAGAATCATCAAGCAGGCGAAACTTGCTATTGCAGCCACCAATGGTTGTCGGGTTAAGGAAGAGAAGAAGATGCCCACCGCCGCACAGGCCATCGAACTCAACAATAACCCGGATGTATTGGCGAGTAATAAACCCCAGTCGAGCATTACAAAGAGCTGCATACTGGCCACCATTGCGACACTTAATAAAATCCATAACGCGAGTGCACTAACAACTCCCAAAAATTTTCCAATGACAATGCTGGAATTCGGTACCGGTGAAGATTGCCAAAGGGCGTAGGTATCTTTGCGAAACTCGTCGCTGAAGGAACGCATCGCCAATAGTGGACCCAGCATAAGAAACAGAACGGCCACAGGGGCTAAAAAGCCTGCACCTAAGAACGCGGTTAGCCCGGGTGGGTGGTCCTGCAACGCGAGCGCAGGTTGTGCCGCAATGTAGCGTTCTACTTGCTGTAAAAATAATAATGCCATGGCAAGTGCCAGCAGGCCGGTGAGCACCCAAATGGATGTGGATCGAAACAGTGAGCTGCACTCATGTTTGGCAATCGTGGTGATCATGTCGATTCCGACTGCGCAATGGTTTGCGAATTACGGGTAGGTGCCGATTGCACGAGCTTAGTAAAGAGTTGATCTAGTTCTTGAGCGTTACCTGTCGTAGGCATATCTGCGATGAGAACACCATCGTGTAATACCGCGATTCGGTTGCACACCGCTTGAGCTTCTGCCAATAAATGTGTGGAAAAAATCACGCTCTGCTCGCTCGCTGTTTTTGCAATGAGTTCTCGCATGGCCTGGAGCTGTTGTGGGTCAAGTCCGTTGCTGGGTTCATCGAGAAGTAACACATTGGGTTCGTGTATCAAGGCTTGCGCCACGCCGACACGCTGACAAAAACCTTTGGAGAGCTTGGCAATTCGAGTTTTACTTACGGTAGCTAAGTCGCAAGCGTCGATCACATAATCCAGTTGTTTTTCGATGTGATCCTTCTCCACGCGGCGCAGTTTTGCGCAAAAGCGAAGATAACTGTCCACTCTCATATCGCTATACAAAGGTGGTTGGTCGGGAAGAAAGCCAATCAGGGCGCGAGCTGCGAGAGGATGGTCTTCCAGGGATAAGCCAGCGATCTTGATGGTGCCTGTATCTGGAACTAGTGCACCACAGAGCAACTTTAGAGTAGTGGATTTACCAGCGCCGTTGAGTCCCAGTAGACCCAATGCATCACCACGTCTGAGCGTTATCGACAGGTTTTCAACACCTTTGCCGGAGCCGAAGTTTCGCGTCAGAGAGTCGCATTGCAATAGCACCTCGCGATCTGCGGACATGGAATATATACCGATGAAAAAAGGGATTGAGGCTTGAACGACTTTGCAGAGTATAGAAGAGGCTTGCAGTGGGGGGTTATTTTGCGTGCATAAAAAAGCCCGGAACCAGGGTCCGGGCTTTTACCGATAATTACTAATAAAGTAGGCTAGCCCAAGCGCAATTACTTGATTTTGGCCTCTTTGTACATCACGTGCTTGCGCACCTTAGGGTCGAACTTCTTGATTTCAAATTTACCAGTCATAGTGCGTTTATTTTTGTCAGTGGTATAGAAGTGGCCAGTTCCGGCACTAGATACCAATTTGATTTTGTCTCGCATTAGCTGCTCCTAAGTTAAATTCGCGCTAGGGTTCTACTTAGACCTTCGCGCCTTTAGCGCGGATGTCGGTCAGGACGGCATCGATGCCGCGCTTGTCAATGATTCTCATGCCCTTTGACGATACTCGCAGAGAGACAAATCGCTTTTCGCTGGCCACCCAAAACTTATGGGTGTGCAGGTTAGGCAAAAAACGACGCTTCCGTCGATTTTTGGCGTGAGATACGTTATTACCACTCATAGGTGCCTTGCCGGTCACCTGACATACTCGGGACATGACTACTCCGACCCATAATTTCAATGAACTAAGCCGGCGAATTCTAGCACAGCAAACGGCACGCAACCGCTCGGGTCGGACCTAAAGTGATCAAATATTAAGTGCGAAAATTGTACAGACATCGTTTTGACAAGCTTCCCTGCGATGGCTAGTTAGGCAAAAATTTCCGCCAAATTAAGGCTTTTTGCGTGCAAAATCGGATATTTACGTTGGTCCGACCCGAATTTGGCGGGTCCGACCCGAGTGGATTTGAGGCCTATGGATACGATTTTTATCAGGGGTATTGCCGTTGAGGCAATAATAGGTATTTACGAGCATGAGAGAGTCAACAGACAACCGGTCATCGTGGATTTGGAGCTGGATACGGACATTTCTGCAGCGGTTCAGTCTGAGCGAGTAGAAGATGCTCTCGACTACGAATCCCTGACGAACTCCGTGGAAGAATTTATCAAATCCAGTGACTTTCAGCTCATAGAAACGCTTTCGGAGCAATTGGCCCAGCACATTTTGGATCACTCTAAAGCGCTAGCCGTGAGATTGACATTGCATAAGCCTAACGCGCTCAGCAATGCCAGGGATGTGGGATTAGTCATTTCCCGTCCGCAAACCAATCAACCCCTCCACTCTCAAACCCAATCGGTCTGATGCCATTATCTTCCTCGTTGCCCGAACCCGACGCACGCTCTCTGGCGCATAGCCGAGACTTACGGTCGGTGTTGATGCAACGGTGTGAAGACGGTCCGATAAGTTTCCGCGCGTATATGCAGGCCATATTGTATGAACCCGGTTTTGGTTACTACATGGCAGGTGCTGAGAAATTTGGCGCTTCTGGAGATTTTATTACTGCTCCAGAGGTCACACCTCTGTTTGGTCAAACCGTGGCTGCTCAAGTACTGGAAGTACTCAGTGCTACAGGTGGCCAAGTGCTTGAATTTGGCGCTGGTGCAGGAGGTTTAGCTGCCAGCGTAGTACCGGAATTGGGTGAATCCGATTATCTCATCTTGGAGCCTAGCGCAGAGTTGCAACGTCGACAAAAGGAGCGGTTACGGCGTGAGCTAGCCCAAGATCAGTTCAAGCAGATACATTGGCTCACAACTCTACCTGAACAGTTTGTCGGGGTAGTTCTGGCAAATGAGGTACTGGATGCATTTGCGGTAGAGTGTTTTCGAATTGGCGATTCTGGGCAGGTTGAGCAGTTATCTGTAACTGTGCAGGAGAATCAGGTTCTAGAAATCTGGCAGCTCGCAACGGAGCAGCTGACACAAGCGGTTAGAAAGATCGAAACAGATTTGGGTCACACGCTTCCCGTCGGGTATCGATCCGAGATCAATCTAACCTTGCAGTCCTGGCTGACATCGGTATCCGAATCGATAGCAACGGGTGTAGTTTTGCTTATAGATTATGGCTATCCTCGCGCTGAGTACTATTCGCCAGAGAGAACATCAGGTACGTTACAGTGTTTTTACCAACACAGAGTTCATGATGATGTGTATCGACACCCTGGTTTGCAAGACGTAACGGCACACATCGACTTTACCGCCACCATCGAGGCTGCAGATGCCGCAGGGTTGACCTTGTTGGGTTATACAACGCAGGCATCGTTTTTGATGTCGCTAGGGCTGCTGACTCGCGCTGAGCAAGCACAACACAGTTGTCAGAATGAAGCACAGCGAATTAGCCTGATGAAGGCTGTAAAAACTCTGACGATGCCTGCAGAGATGGGAGAGCGATTTCAAGTTATGGGTCTTGGTAAAAACTTTAACCAGCCTTTGACTGGTTTTGCGATATCAGACCTTTCGCATCGACTTTAACTGAGAGTTGATTGTTTAGTGGGGGACGGAAACTTCCATCGTTTTTCCACCCAGTTCGTGAATCGAATCGTTTGCAGCGATCGTAATGGTGTTAATTGATTCAGGAATTTCGAGCGTCAGGGAACGAGTAAACGGTTGTTCCTCGACATGTGGGTGTGCCAGAACTCGGCTTCCCAAGACCGTGCCATCGGGTGCCACCACATCCCAACGATTTGCATAGTGATCCCAGCCAGTATCGGCATGCTTCAATGTGGCATCAATTCGGAATTTGCCGTCTCCCATTGAGGTGATCTTGACATCGACGACATCGGCTTCCCCAGCCAGCAAAACTGAGGAAAAGAGTAAACTGACGCTGATAATCAGCACTTTGGATAGCATGAGGTTCTCCCATAAGTTAATGACTATGACCACAGATAATACTGAAAATTCAAAACCTGTCATTTCACCGGTAACCCAGTTTGTGCTCCTAATTGTACCGGTGGTTATGAATGGTTTTTTTATCGTCTATGCGCTGGCAGGCTGGACCTTGGTAGGCCGCGATCGATTCAATTGGTCCCTGGAAGCGGAATCAGTCGCGGCCTGGGTAGGAATGCTTATCATTGTCTACTGTGCTTTGGTATTGCTGTACATTCGGATTAAGAAGGCACGCTGGTTGCATCCTTTGGGAGTATCTAGTTTTGGGCATATACTCGTTGCCATAATTCTGACCGCTTTGGTCTTTATTACTTTACGGCTCTGACATTTGGCACATCTGACCGAGTGAATTTGATGCTAAGTGTGTAGACTGAACTGAGCCTATCCAGTGACTCCTATACCTGATAACTGGGTCACACAATTAATCAGCTTTTATATTAGTTATTCTATGCCTTTTAACTTCTCACCACATGGATTGTTGAGCATCCCTCATCTACGATACAAGCGCTTTTGGCTAGGCGTTGGCGTATTGGGAGTGTTGGCTGTTATCTATGCGTCGATTGCTACCATTCCGGTAGAAATGAAAAAATTTTTGATAGAAGACAAACTGATGCACACGGTTGTATACGCTTGTCTGATGGGTTGGTTCGCACAGATTTATAAACATGACCTTGCCCGCTTGATGTTTGTGGCCTTGTTTATCGCACTTGGCGTGGCTATGGAGTTGGCTCAGGGTATGGTCCCTTCCCGGCAATTTGAGTATCTGGATATGGTGGCCAACACTTCCGGCGTGGTACTGGCGTGGGCACTGGCTTATACAGGTTTTGGTGGATTGCTTGAGTGGTTCGAAACTCGCTGCTTGCGCTCGCAATTTAAAACCTGACGTTAGACCAGAACGATCGGTACTCCAGACTCGGATTCGACGTTGTGCAAGCACTGCGCACGGAACCAATCACACAAATCAAACTCCCAATATTGCGAGGAAGAATACTTGTCCGCTATACGGGAGTTCCAATAGTGAAAAAAATGGTTTTGGTATGGGGGTTGGTTGCTTGGTTTTCGAGCTCAACTTTTGCCATAAACAGTTTTCCCGATCATGAGTTTCCAAAAACGGATACATCGAAGGTATCGGTGGATTTTAGCGAGATACTATCCGGTGGCCCACCACGAGACGGTATTCCATCGATCGATAATCCGAGCTACATCAGCTTTTCAGAAGCTGATGCATGGTTAAGTGACAGTGAACCTGTGGTTGCCTTTTCTCATAATGGTACGGCGCGCGCCTATCCACTTCAGATTCTTATCTTTCATGAAATTGTGAATGACGACATCGCCGGGAAGCCGGTTACGGTCACCTTTTGTCCGTTGTGTAACGCCTCTATCGTCTTTGATCGAACGTTGGATGACGATGTGTTGGATTTTGGTACGACTGGCAGACTCCGTAACAGTGATTTAATTATGTACGACCGACAGACCGAAACTTGGTGGCAGCAATTTACCGGTAGAGGGATGATTGGTGAGCACAGTGAGCGCTTGTTGACCCAGCTTCCTTCGCAGATAATTTCGTATAGCGTGTTTAAAGCGGCGTACCCTGAAGGGGAGGTACTATCGCGCGAGACGGGTGTTAGCCGACCTTATGGTCAGAATCCTTATCGAGGATATGATGATATTAATAGTAATCCATTCTTACTGAGAGGCTCTGCAGATCCTCGCCTGCCACCTATGGAAAGGGTGCTAAGTGTAGAGGACGGCGCTGCGATTCAGTTGGTGCCGCTGTCGGTCTTAGAGCAGAGCCCAATTGTTCATTTGGATGTGGAAGACGGCCAGGCCGTCGTATTTGCTGCAACCTCTGCAAAATCAGCGTTGGATGATTCGATCATCAGCGAATCCAGAGATATACCGTCGGCGGCAGCGTTTAGCACTTTAGTGGATGGGAATATATTAAGTTTTAAAATGTCAGAAGGATTGGTTGTAGACGAGCAAACCGGTAGTGAATGGAATGCGGTTGGCACCGCAGTGGCAGGCGAATTCAAGGGCAAACAGCTCGTTCAAGTAGACCGAGGCGTTCACTTTGCGTTTGCTTGGTTGCGATTCGACCCAGACGCAAGTGTTTATAAACCGGAATAAAGTTGCGTTGAGATCTTGTTGTTGCGAACGCTTTTGTTCCCTGAATTAATCGTGATTACACGAGTGACCAATTCTGTTTAAGCAGTCGCACCAGTTGGCCGGCATTTTGTACGCGATCTTCTGGCTTTTTGAGCAAGCATCGCATTGTCGCTTCTTCAAGTAGTCGTGGGACGTTGTCGGCTATGTCGGAAGGTGGAGGCGGCTCGTCGTTCAGAATAGAAGCGATGATCTCATCGATCAATTCACCGTCTACGGGAGTTTGTCCTGTTAATGCTTCGTATAAGATAACACCGAGGCTAAATATGTCCGATCGATAGTCAATGCCTGGGTCTTTTTCTATTTGTTCTGGTGACATATAGAGCAGGGTTCCCTGAAGTTTCTGGTAACCCGTCATAGTTAAGTCTTCATCTTTCCTTAAAGGTGCGTCTGGTTCGCTGTTGGCCCCAGAGCCATCTTTGTTCCAAACTTTTGCCAACCCCCAATCGAGTAGGAGTATTTCTCCATAGGGACCAATCAGAATATTTTCGGGTTTTACGTCTCGATGAATGACGCCTAGCGAGTGTGCGTATTCCAAGGCGTAGGCTATTTGTACGATGATATTGATAAGTTGGCTGAGGTCGTAGCGTTCTCGATAGTCAAACACTTCACGCAAAGTATATCCATGCACCAGCTTCATGGTGAAGTAATAGAATCCCTGCTTGGTTCTGCCCAGTTCATAGGTAGGGACAATATTTGGGTGTTGCAGCATTGCTGATACGCGAGCTTCCCGTAATAATCTCTTCTGCTCAATTTCATCTGCCTCAAATTCAGGCAGTAGTGTTTTATAGCAAATCGTGCGATTCAAATGCAGATCCTTGCACGATTGAATCAGTGACTTTCCACCCTTGGCGATGGTTCTGAAATAGGCGTAGCGGAAGTTAGGGTCGGGTTTTGCAGCAAGATCTTTGTCAGTTTGCTCGACAACAAATTGCTCTTGATCCGGTAATTTAAGTTTGGGGTACTCGCTCATGTCGATTGGCCCTGCAATCCACGTGCTTAGCTCAGTGTAGCCACTATCCTTACAATAGAGTACAGGTTCAGCAGTACTATCTGGAATTATATTTATGAAATCGGTTTTATTACAGTCAACTTGCGCAATGCGCTAGAAGACCCGTACTAGACAATCGGATGCTCACCGGATCATTCGATGATACGACACAGCTAGGACCCGGAAGGCCGGCAGGTGATACCGGTAATCAGCGAACTTTCTTTTGTCTCGATGTTGCGTTGTGTACCGAGTCGGTAGAGCCAATCTGACGGTTCAGGTCGTGGTGCTAAGCGGAATGCTTAGGGTAGAGCAAATCGCCAGTATTATCGGCATTCGCTGAGTTTGTTTCATTCTGTAGATGCTTCGAATCAGCTGAAAGTCCAAAGATCATTCGCTGCCTATGTCTTGATCAGGAGGGTGAACCATTGTCTCAGTGGTTCAAGCTAGGCTAGTTTGTTGATGGCTGATGGCTGATGGCTGATGGCTGATGGCTGATGGTTGCTGGTTGCTGGTTGCTGGTTGCTGGTTGCTGGTTGCTGGTTGCTGGTTGCTTCTGCTTCTGCCGTGACGGGCTGCTGGAAGTGCTGGCTTAATGTAGGTTTGGCAACCGCAGATCGTTGGATAAAAAGAGCTTTAAAAACCCTATTTCAGGTGCGCATCACTCAAAAGGGCATGTTTACTTTGATAGGCCAGGCTGGGGCAGTCCTGGGTTCCTTTGCTCATTTAGCCTAAAGCTTTCAGTTCAAATATAGAGCATTAATTGATCAATTAATGAGTCTACTGGAGGTTCAGGTTGGAAAATGAATGTTCCAAAATAGTGCATGGAGTACACCGAAGTGCTAACGAGGCATTCTGATTTCTTAGTTCACTGGTACGGCAATAATTTGACAAATCAAGGCTTTGCTGCGGCCTTGAGGCTTGAGATTGGGCATCGGTAATTCCTTTTTCTGCCCCAAATTGGTTCCTATGCACAATTTTGGTGCCAAAATGACCCTTATTTTTGCTTGCGCCATTTAGGTGCCATGTGATCTGCTGTCGCAGGTTTGTTTTGTCCTTGAACACGCGAATGCGATT
>JAHQVR010000185.1 GCA_019634245.1 Gammaproteobacteria bacterium | reverse complement strand
TTAAGCAGCGAGACCCCGCGCCTCTACAAACTGGACGAACTTCCTGATTTAAGGTGTCCTAAGTTTTTCTTTCTTCTTTATTGGTGTCCTGTACTTTTTCTGTACTTTTTGTTCATTCGCCTATGTAGCCGGCTAAAATTTCATCCCGCTCATCCAGAACAACCAGCACTAGACTGTAGGGTCGTAATAGAATTTCCTCCATTTTGTGCCCGGCTCCAGTCAGATCGGCCGCAACAAACTGCATGCCCGGTTCTAGCACACGATGTTGCCCACCACTAGCCGCTATCCGAACGTTTCCCGACAATACGGTGCCCAGAACAGGTGCCGGGGCACAGTGCCACGCGTCACGATACCCCGCTGGATGGTGCATCATCAGCACTCCGTTTGAGTGCATGGTGTCGGTAATCGTGTAGCCTGCCGGTGAAGGCGGCGTGAACATGCCGTCGTGAGTTTCCCAGGTTTTCTCGGACAAATGAGTCGCTCCCTGAGCATCAGTGTGAATAAGGATATATTCCATAGGTTTGCACCTCGCTCAGGTAGTCCATCTGGTTTAGATGTTAGAGCACTGACAACGATTCGGTCTATATATGCCTCGGTTTATACTCAGGACATCGCGTGAGCAACGGCGCTGACATGTCGATGGTCGGTACCACAACACCCACCGATCACCTGCACATTAGGGAGCATCCTGCAGAGCTCTCCGTGCAGTTCACCAAATTCCTTTGGATCGCCTGCATCCAGCTCTTCGGCTTCATCCAGCTCTGCGTGACTCATCCGGCTCGCATTCGCACGAAATCCACCGATCCGTTCGATCCATTCGCCTTTTAGCGCATTGCTGAAATGATCCGGATGCGCGCAGTTGATCATGTAGTAGATCGGTGTACTGTCTGTTGCCTGATCGGTTTCTTGAATGGCGTCACCCAGCATTTGGTCGTTAGGCAGCTTGCCATTGGTTTCGGTAGTGAATGAAATAACAACCGGTAGCTGTGCTTTTTGCGCTGCCCGCGTGATGCCAATAGCTTCGGCGGCATAAGTCATGGTCAATGCCGTCGCCATCTCAGCACCGGCGGATTTCAGCGCCTCAATTTGCGGCCGGTGATAGGATTCAGCCTCGGATGCACTCATTTCCTCACCCGTTACATAGCCGTCTCCACGCGGCCCGACACATCCGCTGATGATGACGGGCGTCTCCCTCGGTGAAACTTCGTCGCGTAGTTCCTGCATCAGATTAATCGCACTTACGTTGACAGCGGTTAGACGGTCTTTGTCATATCCGAGTAATTTGCCCCAGTCGGCACTCGCTCGCCATGTTGGTGTTTCCAAGACAAACCCCATCGCGTGGTCCTTAGCGACTTGTAGGTATGGCTTGTAATATCGGCGGATTGCCTCTTTGCCCTCTTCCGTCTCAAGCAAAACAAAAGCGGCAAAATGTGGAAGTTCTAGACCTTCGTGAAAGATCAATGTCGTTTCACATCCCCCGTCAATCAGGAAGGGAACGTTTGATTCATGCGGAAGCCGTGGTGTGGCGGTCGTGGATTGAGTAGTCATAGGTTTAGCTCCTGTTAAGCCAGTGGCGTATTGTTGGATGGTGTAATTGGGTGGTGTTGCCCTGAACCAGGTGGTGAATGTTTTCTCTGCTTATTAAAACCTTCTGCCCTCAATACAACCATCGCAGAGGCTATATTTCCGGCCCAGTGCAGTAATTGCTCAAGATAGGGTGAATTCTCGGGAGAAAAAACCTGAACGGGCAGCCAACTGCGCAAAGTAACAAAACGGACCTTAACGGCACTAAACTTCGATCCCTGTAGAATCAAATTATCGTCAAAATTCAGCTCGATAAAGGCTAGCTTTCTACCAAGATGTGTGTATCCGGCATTCAGTAACAACACCGGCACACTACGCTTTAGATTTGTACTGCGAAAGTCTTCAGCAGTGCTGGTTTTACGCCTTTCATAGTTAACCTCAGTCAACCACAATCCTTGGTTTGTTTCACGCAGCGCGATATGCGCAGCCAATGAGAGGGCAGAGGGCGCGTAAAACCCCTTCCTGATGGCTTCGCCATGGGATAAGGCGTATCGTAAGCCGCTTCCTTTCGCTGTGCCCGTGTCGCTTCGGCCTCCGAATCCATGTGCGTTGACAGTCGGTCGCACGCAGTCACGCCGCTTCCTCTTGACTAGCAATGGATGCGGATTGCAGGCTATGTCGTTCGCGGTTTTATAAAATTGCATGGCTTGCACTCTGCAGATCGAGTTCCGAATATAACCACTTGAAACTGAGAATAGTTCGAGTATGATCAAACTATGAAAAACAGTCCCGATATTGCGATGGTGGCGTCTCTGGTGGGAGATCCGGCGCGAGCGAACATGTTGCTGAGCTTGATGGACGGCGGTTCGCTGTCGGCCGGTGAACTCGCGGTTGAAGCCAACCTCACCCTTTCAACTACCAGTTGGCACTTGAAGAAACTGTTGGATGCTGGCCTCATCTCAGTTCGCAAGGACGGGCGTAGCAAATTTTTTTCATTAGGTGAAGCACACGTAGCAGAACTACTTGAACAGCTGATGGTCGTGTCCAACCGGCTGGGACACACCTGTGAGAGGCCAAGCTCAAAGGCCGCACAGCTCAAACGCTGCCGTGTCTGCTACGATCATATGGCTGGATCACGGGGCGTGTGGTTTTACCAACAGATGCACGCACATGGCTATCTCAACGGCAGCGAGAACACACTGAGATTGACCCGTGAAGGGAAGAGATTTTCGGAGGCATTGGGGATTGACCTGAAGGATCTGGGATCATCAGAGCGCACGGTCTGTAAGCCCTGCATGGATTGGAGCGAAGGAAGTTATCACCTCGGAGGTGAACTAGGCGCAGCATGCCTGAACCGGTTCATTGATTTAAACTGGGCCAGGCGAGACGCCACCCAGCGAGGATTGACGTTTTCGATCAAAGGTGAACGCGGACTTCGGGAGCTTTTTCCAGAGAGCCACTAAATGCAGGCGACACTATGTGTTAGCGAATCGCTTGCGGAAATTTAACCCAATTTGCCGATCGATTTACCTCACTGCTTTACTCGTGGCATTTTATGGGTGCCACGTTCTTTTGATGTTCTTTTGCCTCTAGCAATATTGCTTTTTTACCAAATCGTACCTCCTGGACACTGGATTACTAAAAACGTCGTTCAGCACCCGGAACTCAATTCTAACGTCCGGGAAAGCGGAGCGGTCGAACCGGCTGTAGCAACCCTATCAACTCCCATTGCCAGTAATTTCAATTGTTGCTCTGTTGTATCGACGGCGGTAGCCACTGTGGTCATACGATGGGCATCGGCGAGATGCAACGTCGATTCGATTACAGCTACATGGCTGCTTCCTTCCTGGAGATTAGTAGTCAGCTCGCGACCGAAATGCAACTCATCGTATGACACGTGCTTTAATGGTGCCAATGCATCCAATGTATTCGAGCGTATCTCGAACCCCAGGTGTACACCGGCATTGTTTAATCTCTCGTAAAATCGCTTTAGCTGAGGTGAGTCATGGACGGCTGCCACATCGTGGAGTACGATCGTAAGGTGTCGTAACGGGTGGCTGGCTAGTGCGTTCATGCGCATCAGGTCATCTCCCAATTTTGGCGTCGCAATTATAGAACAGGCCGGTATGGGTAGGATGAATCCAATTTTTCCCTGCTGGGTTGGCGCCAGGGAGGTCGCCGTAAATAAGGTTTTAGACAGTAGATAACGCACAAAGTCAGCTCCACCATCCACTCTGGTTGCTGCAATGGCCAACAGTTCGCGCATGCGTATGTTCATCCCATCACGATTGTCTGTTTGCTGGGGTTCTATATTGATCCAACTGGTAATTTCCCTACGCCGCCTAGAGCCCAGGCGCTGCTGCTGGCCCACTGCGATACAGGGTGGTTGCCATATCATCAAGGTCCCGTATAGCTGGGGTAATTGATCTTTGGCACAGGTTGGAATGTGTGGTTCATCGATTGTGCCCGGTGTCGTTGTATTGATACGACTAATTTCAATGAATTTGTTCGAATTGCCAGCAGAAACTGCAAGGTATGCTGCACCCCTACCAGTCTCCTTCGCGTGGTAGAGCGCTTCATCGGCTGCAGTAAGTAAGATGCTGGCAGTCAATTCTTCCTGATCAATAAGTACAACACCGATGCTGGCTCCGACGCCAACACGTTCCCCTTCCCAATTCAGTCGATATCGATTGATGAGCTGTAGTACCTTGTGAGTAACTTGTTCCGTTCGTCCGCGGTCAACCTGTTTCAGTAAGACGACAAACTCATCACCCCCGAGACGTGCTACAAGGCTAGTTGAGTCAAGAATGGACTGCAAACCACGTGTAATTTCTTTGAGGAGTGCATCTCCTGCAGCATGGCCGTATAAATCGTTTACTGGTTTAAACCGATCCAGGTCGATCATCATCAATGCATGCGTAGGCGATTGATCACTTACCAAAGTTTCCAGGCATTCCTCGAAATGCCGACGATTAGAAGCGCCTGTTAGTGGATCATGTAGTGCTGCATGGTTATCAAGGTGTCGGGCTGACTCCGCTTGTCGACAACGCGCCTGCAAAACAATAGCTGTTAAACCCATCAAAGCCGTCACAATTACCGGGAGCGTCAGCCAAAGCCACATAGATTGTGGTAGTGGTGAATTCCCAGAACCTGCATGGCGACTAAGTTGACCCAGCTGAGGAAGCATCGCAAACGTGATCAAGATCGCTATTAAAAGGGCCAGATAGAGAATAGCGCGTAGTTCGGGCGGCGCCGGGCGGCGCGTTAGTAGTCCCTGCACGTGGTTCATCGGGGTATCCGTTACCGATTGGGTATAACTTAGCTACGTTGGGTATCGGCTAGCGACAATCCGATCTTAAATGTTGGTTCTGCGATCTGTTGGACAGGATGGCCAGATATCCTGATCTGCAGTTGCGTGGCTATTATGACTACCAGTCGCTTTGAAAGTTGGGCAACTCCAATTGATACTCAGTGCACGACAGATATTGCCACGAAACCTGCGCAAAATACCAATCCAAGAACCGGGCAAGCATATACTGAGCAACGATAATCTGGGGGAGGGATATTCTAGGACACCCTAAATTTACCCCTTAGCTTCATATGCAACCTGGAGAGATTTGGAGCGATCAGGGAGACCCTAAATTTTAGAAGTTCAACCCAAATACAAATTAGCTCCTTTTGCGGAGCAACTTTCGTCACTACTTTACTCCTGGCATTTTATTGGTGTCCTGTTCTTTTGGCATTTTATTGGTGTCCTGTTCTTTTGGCATTTTATTGGTGTCCTGTTCTTTTGTTTGGTTCTTTTGCCGCGCAGTTACAATCCTCGAAGATGGTTGGTTTTGATCCAGACATCAGTACCCCTGGCTCCCGCAATTGCCTCGATAGTTGTTCCGACCGGAACTCGTAGCCACGATTGCTCCCGCAGCACATCGCCCGCTTCTGTGAATCCACCTTCAAGGACAAATATCTCCCCGCCACCAGTGGCGTCAACAGTTACAGTTGCGTTCGGTTCCCAGTGTTCAAAACGCACCGATTCGACCTCGTCTTCATACAATGGCGAGACGTTGACGCCGGGGCGGTCGCGGTCTGGAACGGCTCCGAGTTTATGGCGATTAGCGTGTACAAATGTTCGATCACTGGGGGCAAATTGCCATAGTTTTACGAAGATTGTGCAACCAGGCGCGGATCTCGGTGTGTGGCTCGATTGCGGAGGATTACGTACATAGGAACCTGCCGGCCAATCTCCGTAGTCGTCCTGGAATATACCGTCGAGGACGATAAACTCTTCTCCACCGGTGTGTACGTGAGAAGAGAATTGGCTACCAGGCGCATAGCGCACGATGGTCGTGACGCGTTCATCTTCGGTGTCCACTCGATCTAGCCGGCGCCTAACTACGCCGGCCATCGGAGAATCTTCCCACGGGATTGAATCTCCGTGTAATAACACGCGTTTGGAAAAATCGGCATTTACATCCATGATATTCAGGCTCCGAGAGATTTTACACTGGGTCGTTCTGCTACCTTCGTGCGCCAGTTGGCGAGATTCTGGTAGTCCTCGGGAATGCCAATATTGGCGAAATCTGCGAACCCAAGGCCCAT
>JAHQVR010000184.1 GCA_019634245.1 Gammaproteobacteria bacterium | reverse complement strand
CTCTATGCCTTTGTGGTGGCGACTGGCGCTGCTGTGTTGTCGGAGAATTACAGTGAACTCAAGCGTGCATCAGGCGCGTTTGAGCGAATCATTGAATTGTTCGATGTTGGACACCTTACCGAAGAAACGGCTCAGGACAACTCACGACCAACATTGAATGCCGGGGCCATCCAGTTTCAATCGGTGTCATTTTCCTATCCTGAGAAGACCAACACCCCAGCCGTTCACCGATTGTCGTTAAGTGTCCAACCAGGTGAAACATTGGCTATCGTTGGGCCATCCGGATCAGGTAAGAGCACGCTATTTCAGTTGTTAACTCGTATGTATCCGTTGACAGAAGGAACAATATGTATTGACGGGATGGATATTGAGCAGTTGTCTCGAGGTGCAGTGCGCGAGATGGTAGCGGTTGTCGAGCAAAGCCCAACACTGTTCTCTGATACCGTTGCTGAAAATATCGCTGTCGGACGGCTTGAAGCGACGGACGAGGCAATCACACGAGCCGCTAAGTTAGCCAATGCTCACGAATTCATTGTGGAGTTACCGCAGGGCTATAACACGATATTGGGTGAACACGGGCTGTCCTTATCTGGCGGTCAACGCCAAAGAATCGCAATTGCGCGTGCCATGCTTAAAAATGCTCCGATACTACTGTTAGATGAGGCAACTAGTGCTCTGGATGCAGAAAGTGAGCATCTGCTTCGAAACCTCTTTTCTGGCAAATCCGCAGAGCAAACCACAATGGTCATTGCTCATCGATTATCAACCATACGGCATGCTGATAAAATAGTATTTATGGAGAAGGGCCAATTGGTGGAACAAGGAACACATGAGCAGCTTGTGGCACAAAAGGGCCGGTATGCACGATATTTAAAGCTTCAAAATACGCAAGATATCCTGTGAGCAATTGTCGGTGTTGCTGACTAACCCATTCGGGAATTACGAGGTTAGCCCTACTTCAAATTATGAGAAACGATTTTTGAATTAATAGTCCCTAAGGCCGATGGACAGTCGGCTATAGGGAGTTAAGTGCCTTCTATTTCGGTATGCACGATCGTGGTGCCAAAGGTAGATCTTCAGTGCTGTTACGAGACATTGGCTTAATAAAATCAGAACGATATTCGGTTCTGAGCCAATGCCCACCTCTAGTCCACCATCACGGACACAACCTTGATGCTTTGCGGTTTCTTGTGGTCGTGGTGACGATTTTTCCTTCCGCAAAGCCATTGCCGCATCAGTGATTGCCGATGTTCTGGGAGCATTTGGATATTTGGTATACCAAATACCCTTGACAGGCATCCCAAAACCGTGGCTTGATACGCCTGTTGTTTCAACCCCCACTGGAGGAGTCAAAATAATGCAGTTAATCAAGAAATTCCGACCCTTAGCACTCGGACTATCAGCCATCAGTCTGCTGGTCGGATATCAAGTGGCCATGGCTGAGGAATATCCATCGAAGACCATTGAGGTTGTTACCCACGCCGGGAACGGCGGTGGTACGGATGTCACTACTCGAATGATGATGCTGCGGGCTCGCCGAGAGCTCGGCCAGGATATGGTCATCGTGAATAAAAAAGGTGGTGGTGGTGCAGCCGCCATGGAGTACTACAAAACCGTTCCGGCTGATGGTTACACCATATTGACGTTTACCGTGGGGCATGCAGCGGAGATGGCGAAAGGCAAAGGCGGAATGACTCTCGATGATCTACGACCCATCGCTCGAGGCACCGACGATCCACAAATTCTGATGACCAAATGCGGTACTTATGAAAGTGCAGAGGATTTCGTTGCTAAGCAAAAAGAAGCGCCGATTACTTATGGTGTGACTCACTTGGGTAACATCGATGATGTCTCTGCCTTCATGTTTGCTAAAAAGGGCGGTTTGCAAACACCAAAGATGTTGCCATTTGATGGTGGTGGTGAACTCGCTACACAACTTGTCGCTGGGGCCGTGGATGCGGGTGTTTTGAATTTAGCAGAAGCCAGTGCGCAAATTGAAGCGGGTGAAATTTGTCCTACCGTTGTGTTAGCGGATGAGCGAATGGCGAAAATAGCTGATGTACCAACAGCGAAAGAGCTCGGCATTCCAGTCAGTTTCTCTACGGTTCGTGGATTTGCTGTTCACAAAGATACTCCACCGGAAGTGGCAGAAAAAATTGAAGAAGCGTTGCTGAAGTCCATGAATCATACGGTGTATCAGGGATTTTTATCCTCGGTTGGTCTTGATTCAACATCGGTGGCTGGTTCGGATGTTTGGGGGCCGCAGATTGAAACCACCGTGACAGAAATGGAAGCTGCACTCAAAGAGCTGGGTTTTATCTAACGCGCGTTGTCTAGCGTTTCAAAGGGACGGTCTGCGTTACAGGCTGTCCCTTCTCCTTAAAAATTTCTATTAACACTTTTGGTGTAGGGAAATTCTTTGCGCATAAAAAACTCACCAGAATCCTGGTTGGTCGCACTTGTTATTATCGGCTTTTGTTTGGGCGCTATCTGGTTAAGCCTGTCTTTTGAAAAGATGCCGCCGATACTAAAGCGTGGCATTCAACCAGCTGATTTTCCGCAAATGGTGTGTTGGACCATTATTTTATTAACCGCCTATATGCTCTGGCGCGACCCTGTAAAGGTCACCGAACCCATGGGTTCAAAAACTCTGGGCACGCTACTCCTGATGCTCGTTTTTGTAGCGCTTACGCAGGTTGATTTGTTTCTGGCATTAGGGATATTCGCCGCGTTACTGGCGTTGTACTGGGGAGAGCGCAAGATTGGGAATTTACTGTTGGTCGGGTTAGCAGTACCCGTTGGAGTATTTTTTTTATTCGACCAGGTGTTCAAGATTCGATTTCCACGCGGTTTACTGACTAATATCTGGTACGGCTGATTATGGAAGGACTTATAGCTGGCCTGGTTTCTCTTGCTGATCCATCGTTACTGTTTCTACTCGTGTTAGCAACTCTCGGTGGTGTTGTGATTGGTGCATTACCTGGACTGAATGCTACAACCGGCGCTGCACTACTGCTGCCTTTCACACTCACAATGGAGCCTATTCCTGCGATTGCTGTTATGACAGCGATCTACTGTGCTGCCACTTTTGCTGGGGCAATCACTGCCATATTGATTAATACACCGGGTACATCGGCGAGTGCGACGACCTGCCTAGATGGTTATCCACTGGCTATGAGAGGAGAAGCTGGACGAGCATTGGGATTAGCGGTCATTTCATCCACGTTTGGTGGCGTTATCAGCATTATCTGTTTGATGATTGCGGCGCCGTTGTTAGCCCGGGCGGCCTATCAGTTTTCGCCGCCTGAGTATTTCGCGCTAACTTTGTTTGGATTGTCCATGCTTGCGACCATCGGTGACGGTTCACCGGTTAAAAATCTTATTGCCGGTGCCCTGGGCGTCTTCATCGCTTTAGTGGGCGTGGATAAGCTAACGACCGTAGAGCGTTTTACGTTTGATACCCATGAATTGTATGAGGGGATCGGCTTTGTACCGGTAATGATTGGCATTTTTGGGATTTCTGAATTGCTCGTTCAATCCAATGCGCTTGAAACTGTTCGCGAACGGGTCATTATGAAGGCAGTGAAGTTACCCAGTCGCGCTGATTATGCCAAGGTGTGGAAAACCATATTACGCTCTACGGGTATTGGTACGTTTATCGGTATTTTACCCGCCGAGGGTGCAACGGTAGCCTCTATGATTGGCTACAACGAAGCCAAGCGTTGGTCAAAAACGCCTGAAGAATTTGGTCACGGTGCTATTGAGGGTATTGCTGGATCGGAAGCGGCCAACAATTCTGCCACCGGCGGCGCTATGGTGCCCACCTTAGCGCTGGGCATTCCTGGAAGTGCTACAGCCGCAGTCATTTTGGCTGGACTGATGGTCCATGGACTGCGCCCTGGGCCTGCGATGTTCACTGAACAAGCCAACTTTGCCTATGCCATTTTCTGGTCGATGCTGTTTGTTAATTTGTTGTTTCTCGTGATCGGACTGTATGGTGCGAAAATTTTTGCCCGCATAACGCTTGTACCCACTCAATTGCTGTGGCCCAGTGTGTTTGTGTTTTCCGTTGTGGGTGCATACGCACTTGAGCAATCCATGTTCGATGTTTGGGTGGCCTTAGCCTCTGGAGTGTTGGGGTATTTTATGCGGCGCTATGGTTTTTCTGTGGTACCGCTGGCCATCGGGCTTATCCTCGGCGGCATGTTGGAACAGCGATTCGGGCAATCGATGGTGATGCTCGATGAGCAGTGGTGGATGATTGCCACCAGGCCCTTGGCCTTGTTTTTCCTAGTATTAACTGTGTTGGCATTGTTTGGCTCCACTATTTGGAAACGATTGACTAGAAAGGCTTAAACGCCGATTGAACGTTGAGCTTGTGTGGCGCTACTGAACTGAAAGAGGATAACGAGGGTTCAAATCTCTCAGCCCCGTTTCCAATGGATACTTAATTCGCTGTTACGGAACGGATTTGGCGAACTGTTGCAAAAAATGAAAGTGAATCAATCATGGTAAAAATCAAAAGCGTAAAAACTAAATTATATGAATGGACCGGTCCGACGGTTCCACCAAAGGCGAATTTTTGTACCAACGCCTCTGACCCGTTGCCGACCATGGGTGCTAGCCGCGATAACATGGGCTCATTTCGCTTTCATCAGTGGTTGGTGTGTGAAGTGGAAGCTGATGATGGCACGGTGGGAATTGGAAACGCTGCACTGTGTCCACCGTTGATTAAAGAGACCATCGATCGATACCTTGCACCTCTGGTTATCGGACACGACCCATTTGACTATGCCTATCTGTGGGAGAAGATGTATCGCATCACACATGCCTGGGGCCGTCGTGGTGTGGGTATGACCGCTATCTCCGCAGTCGACATAGCTCTTTGGGATTTGATGGGAAAGTTAAGCGGTAAACCTGTATTTAAACTACTGGGTGGGCGCACGAAAGACAAGATACCTTGCTATTACTCGAAACTTTATGCCGATGATGTGGGTGCCATGCAAAAGGAAGCGCAAGAATGGCTCGACAAAGGCTTCACCATGTTCAAATCACGGTTTGGTTTTGGGCCCAAAGATGGCACCCGTGGCGTCATGGAAAATCTTAAACGCGTTGAAGCCATCAGAGAAGTGGTTGGCTACGATAGTGACCTAATGCTTGAAGCCTACATGGGTTGGAATTTGGATTATGCCAAGCGGATGATTCCTAAACTGGAGAAGTTTCAACCCAGATGGTTGGAAGAGCCCGTGATTGCTGACGACTTAGCTGGATACGCAGAACTCAACAGCGGGCCGATACCGATTTCCGGTGGTGAGCACGAATTTACCTTACTGGGCTTTAAACAGCTACTGGAGCGTAATGCAGTGAGTGTGATCCAGTATGACACCAACCGTGTTGGAGGCATTACCGCGGCACAGAAAATCAATGCGCTCGCCGAAGCCTACCAAGTCCCTGTCATTCCACATGCCGGTCAGATGCACAACTATCACCTAACCATGGCGAATTTTAACTGCCCAATGAGTGAATGGTTTCCGGTGTTCGATGTAGAAATTGGTAATGAGCTTGTTTACTACATATTCAAAGGCGACCCAGAGGCTGAAGCAGGCTATTTGCAGTTGGACGATCAAGTGCCTGGGTTGGGTATCGAGCTTGACACCGCACATTTGGATAATTTCAGGATTATAGAATGACGAACTCTGTGTTCTCAGGTGTGTTCCCAATTGCACCTGTTCCTTTTAACGAAAATGAAACGCTTGATCTTGATGGTGCCCGGCGAGTATTGGATTGCATGATCGATCAAGGCGTCGATGGTATCTGTGTACTCGCCAATTATTCAGAACAGTTTTTGTTGTCCGACGATGAGCGCGACATCATTCTTAAATTGAGTTTGGAACACATTGCTGGCCGTGTGCCAGTGATTGCTACTTGCTCGCACTACTCCACAGCTATCGTAGTTCAACGAATTCAACGCGCGAAAGAGTTGGGAGCGGCTATGATCATGTTGATGCCTCCCTATCATGGCGCTTTACTGCGCGGCTCAGAGCAACACACTTATGAACAGTTTTCGAGAGCGGCGGATGTTGGCTTGCCCATAATGGTTCAAGACGCACCATTGTCTGGAGTTAGTTTATCGGTAGCCTCATTAGCGAATATGGCGAAAAGCATTCCGGGCGTTTCCTATTTGAAGATAGAAACTGCAGGAACTGCGGATAAACTCGCTGCGGTCATTACTCAGGCAGGCGAGCATATTGATGGACCCTTCGACGGGGAAGAATCGATCACCTTGCTAGCCGATCTGGATGCTGGAGCCACGGGAACCATGCCTAGTGCCTCCATACCCGATTTAATAAAACCCGTAGTATCAAATTATTTGGCTGGCGATAGACAAACTGCGAAAGACCAATACGATTTGATTCTACCTTTTATTAACTTTGAAAATCGCCAATGTGGATTGCGAGCATGTAAAACGTTGATGAGGGAGGGTGGTGTTATTAAAAGTGACTACGTGCGGCATCCACTGGATGCGTTGCCAGAGCGAACCAAGATTGGTTTACTTGAGATTGCACAGGCGTTGAACCCTGTGGTTTTGGAGTGGGGAGCTTAATATGTCAGCATCTACCCCTAGCGTGCTGCATATGCAAGACAGTGTTAAGCCACTTGCCAGGCAAAGTCTGGCAGAGAGAGTGGCTGATGAACTACGAAATCTTGTGTTATTGGAAAAGTTAGCTCCGGGTTCAACCATTCCTGAAAGAGAAACAGCAGCTGCGCTCGGTGTCAGTCGAACACCGCTGCGAGAATCGCTTCGAATACTCGCCTCTGAAGGCTTGGTAAACATTGCCCCCAACCGCGCCCCCACTGTTGCCAACCCATCTCTTGAAGAGCTCGGTAGCTTACTGGAAGTGCTCGGATCGCTAGAGTCTTTGGCAGGAGAACTCGCTTGCGCAAAAGCCAGCGACGAAACCATTGAAAAACTGGTCAGCCTTGAGAAGCTAATGCAGGATACCTCCGAAGATTCTGAGCCGCTGGAATTTTTTCAATTAGATATGCAGTTTCATCATGAAATTGTTAATGCTGCAGAGAACGAACCGTTGATAGAAGCGCATCGTACGTTTAATGCTCGACTTTGGCGGGCGCGATTTATCTCATCACGCCAGAGAGTGAATCGGCCGGGTACCTTGAAACAACATCGCGATATTGTCCAGGCGCTCCAGAAGAGGGATGCGGCCAAATGTTCATTGGCTTTGAAAACACATTTGCATGCTGGTTATAACAACATAAAAAGTGTTGTAGCGCCGGACTCTTCGAAAGAACCCGCTGATACATTGGTTAAGCAGAAGGTTCGAAGTAACAAAAAGAGGGCAGGGTAATGACCGACAAACCGATTATTGGTTTGGTTCAGGGAGATCCGGCGGGTATCGGCTCTGAGCTGATGATCAAATTATTATCTGATAACGATATTCGTGATCGCGCTGATATCGTTATTATTGGAGCGCCTTCGGTCATTGCGCGTGGGGAGACCATTGTCGGAAAAACCATTGATCGTACCCATGTCGGTAAGTTTGAATCCTCTAAAGTACGTTCTGGTTTGCAACACATCGATCTGCACATCGAAGGCATTGAAGATGTACCCATCGCTGAGGTTAGTGCAGAAGGGGGTAAGTCTTCATTGGAAGGTTTAAAGCTCGCTTTCGAGCTCTCGAGCGCCAAGAAAATTGATGGCATCTGCTTTATGCCTTTTAATAAAGAAAGTATGCATTTGGGTGGCAATCCATTTATGGATGAAATTGGTTTTGCCCGAGATTACTTTGGTGTGGATACTGCGGCTAGTGAGTTTAATATCGCCCACGGGATGTGGAACGGCCGAGTTACCTCGCACGTGGCGATGAAGGATGTGCCTTCTATGCTCAGTGAGGAGCGTATTTGTCAATCCATTGAACTTGCGCACAATACGTTAAAGCTTGCTGGCTACGAACGCCCCCGCATTGTTGTGGCGGCTTATAACCCGCACGCAGGAGAAGGCGGTTTGATGGGCACTGAAGAAGTGGAATATATACGTCCGGCCGTTGAAAAAATGCAGCAGCGGCAAATGCATGTGTCCGGACCCTTCCCAGCCGACACTTTATGGTTGAAAGTACGAGATCGTGAATACGATGTGGTTGTAACTATGTATCACGATCAGGGCCAGATAGCGATCAAGCTGTTAGGTTTTGATCAAGGTGTCTCTCTGTTGGCTGGATTGCCGGTGCCGATCACTACTCCGGCACACGGCACGGCTTTTGACATCGCTGGCACCAATCAGGCGAATTTGGATCCAGCTCGCAACGCGTTTAATATGTGTTGTGATTTAGCAGAAGGGTTAACGTCTACCGGTGGTTGGTACAAAGAGCCGCCCGTGGCTAAGCAGCCACAAATGTCTGAATAACTGACTGACTACTTCAGTAATCTTTTACCTTTTCATCAGCAATCACTAAAGGTGTGAGTTCTCCTCATGACATATCAGCCTCACGGTAAGCATATTATTGCAGGTTCATTGGTTGAATCTTCATCGACATTTCAGTCGGAAACGCTTGACGGTTACGGCGATACCTATTCTGCCGGAGATGAAAGCCTTGTCGATAAAGCGGCTGAGGCAGCGGCGAAGGCAGTGATTAGCTATGGACGTTTGTCCAGAGAGAAGCGCGCTGCGTTTTTAAATACGGTAGCTGATGAGCTGGAGGCACGGTCCAGCGATTTAACTGATATCGCCATGCGAGAAACGGCACTACCCGAAGCCCGATTACAAGGTGAGCGGGGCCGTACTACTGGACAATTGCGATTGTTCGCAAATCTTCTATCCGATTCCGATCATTTGGACAAGCGTCAACAGGAAGCTTTGCCTGATAGAGCGCCAGTTCCTGGCCCGGAACATAAACTCATTCAACGCCCCATAGGTCCAGTGGCCGTGTTCGGTGCTTCCAATTTCCCGTTGGCGTTCTCAACATTAGGTGGAGATACTGCTTCTGCGTTGGCGGCTGGATGTCCGGTGGTCGTCAAAGGACATCCTGCGCATCCTGGCACGGGTGAAGTCGCAGCCGATGCCATTACGGCAGCGATCGAAAAATGTGATCTTGATAAAGGTGTGTTTTCATTTATCCAAGATAACACCACGGTGGTAGGTACAGCTTTAGTAAAACACCCATTGATTAAGGCTGTTGGGTTCACGGGTAGCCTACGAGGTGGTAGAGCTTTGTTTGATCTATGTGCTTCGCGACCAGAGCCCATTCCCTTCTTTGGTGAAATGGGATCAATCAATCCGGTGTTTCTATTACCGCATGCGGCCAAGCAACGCGGTAGTGACATAGGGGTAGCGTGGGCCGGTTCGTTAATCATGGGGGCTGGGCAGTTTTGTACAAACCCAGGCGTTGTCGTGGGATTGAAAAGCACACTCCCTGGGTTTATCGATAGTGCACAAAGTGCATTAAATGACGCGGGTGCACAACCGATGCTCACAGCCAATATTGCTAATGCTTATCAACAGGGCGTGGATAGCATCACCGCCTGTGCCGATGTTGAACTATTGGTGTCGGGTGGTGCGAACGGTCGTGAAGCGACCCCTGTGCTCTGCAGCGCTACCGCTGAAGATTTTATGAGTAACTCTGTTTTGCAGGAAGAGGTGTTTGGACCCTTAGGGATCGTAGTGACAGCCGACACACCTGAACAAATGCTCGATGTTTGTTCTCAAATCGAAGGTCAGCTCACCTGTACTTTACAAATGGATAAAGAAGATATGGAATTGGCTGGCAGGTTAATGCCTCTGCTGGAACAAAAAGCTGGCAGAGTGTTGGCGAACGGTTTTCCAACAGGTGTCGAGGTGTCAGATGCCATGGTGCATGGCGGGCCTTATCCTGCATCGACGAATTTTGGAGCCACTTCTGTAGGGACTATGGCGATACGGCGTTTTATGCGGCCAGTGTGCTATCAGAATGTGCCCAATGAATTGGTGTTCGATTGGAGTTAAAGCCGGTGAGTTGGTTGCTGATTAATTATCGTTGGTGCCAATGATGTTCAGTGTGCCTGCGGGTAGGCCGGCTATGAGTTCGACAATTTCGTTGTCGCGAAATACGGTGATCGCGTAGCTTTCGTTTTCGTTCAGTTTTAAGCTGGCTTCTCTGACGAGCTCAAAATCATGGGGCGTACTGCAGACCAATCCGTTAATCTCAAGAATCAGGTCGCCCCCGAGTAACATCGATTCTCCGGCGATTTGTGCCGGTATGTAGCCTGCCTGTAGCCCTGCACGACCTGCAACGCTGTCTGCTAATACTCGCTGCACGAGCAAACCGGTTTGCGGAAGGTTGAGTGCTTTTGCAATGCGTTCATTGAGAATGACACCTTCAAATCCTGCAAGTACCCCTGAACTGCCAAGTAACGCCTCTTTGGCAGTATTGATTGAGGTGGCAAAGCCGATTCCATCGAAGCCACCACTCTTCGACAGGATAAAGCTAACAATGCCGATAACTTCACCATCAGTATTAAACATCGGGCCACCAGAGTTTCCGGTGTTTATAGCGGTATCGGTTTGAAGAAATTCAATGGGCGTGCCGGCCGCCATTAAGCCACGATTCATCCGTCCTGATAAATGACCAACACTTAGTGTTTGCGAAATGCCGAAGGGTGAGCCAATGATGAATACCTCACTACCAATGGGGGTTTTGTCTGAATCACCGAGCTTCGCAATTATTGGGTCGGATGGGCTCTTAACCAGTTTGATCAGAGCCACATCACTGGCTTGCAGCGAGGAGACCACGTTGGCACGAACACGCTCACCATTTTTAAATTGCACTTCTATGATATTAGCGTTGTCGACAACATGGGCGGCGGTTAACACTTGGTTGTTCTCTATTAATACGCCTGAGCCTACTCCGCGGCTAGTGTTGGCTTTTCCGCCTTCCATTTGTACTGAAGCTGTATAAACCGTGACGACTGAGTCTGAATGGGTTTCGTACAGCTGTGCGAAGTCAGCGGCTTTGATCGTCGCACTGAATAATAAACCTATAACCAGTAGAGTTAGTTTCATAGCGTGCTCCAGTAGATTTATAGACTGGCAATTCTGGAAAATGTTCCTTTGAAGTAATGGGCTGTCGAAACGACTATCTGGAGCGTGTTAAAGGGTGTTGTACTGATCAGGAGAGCGCTTTCTGCAAGTGCTTTTGCCAAACAATTGCATAGCGCTGTAATGGGTCTCTGAGTGATGGATCTAGTGTTACCGACGTATAGGAAGGAGGTCTGACTGGTTTTTCTATCAGCATAGCTGCCCCAACACTGGTCCCTGTTTCAGAATCGCTAATCCAGACAGATCGATCACTAACCACCGATAGCATCTGCGCATATACCTGATCCTGCGCCAGCGGGCCTTCGATGTAGGTGGGTCCATCACAGCCCACCATGTGCATGCACTCGTTCGTCATTAATGCCAGATACAAGGCAATTGCACAGCTTCTGAGGGGTGATCCTTGCGGCGGTTCAACCTCGATCCAACGATGGGTTTCGTTTGGGTAAGGGCCGGTATTGGGTACCACTGAAGGCATTAACATCGGGGCTGAGTTGATATCGCTTAGTAGTGATTTAAGTGCGTCTTCAGAACCTTGGCTGTGTTTGTCCAATAAGTCTCGTTCACGGCCGCCCATGAAACGAGCAGATGGAACAGGTTCACCTAGCGCATTAACATTCAATAGGGTGTCTCTACGTTCATGCAATGTAGCCGGTACACCACCAATGGCCATGACGATAAACCAGGTGCCGGTGGACACGACAGAAAAAGGTGATGAATGCGAAACAAGGTGTGGCACCAGAGAAGCATTAGAGTCATGTATACCGGTATGTACGGGCAGGGAGATTGGTAGTTTTAATTCATTGGCAATTTGCGGTAATAAAGTGTTACTTATTTGACCCGATTGCCGAGTTGGAGGCATACGCGACGTCCACTTCATCTTATCAATAAGTGTTGAATAACGTTTGTAGTGAGGTTCATAGAGATCCGTGTGACAGCCTAGCGATGTTACATCGTTGTGACGTTCGGCAGTTAACACATGAACCCAGTATTGTGGCCACGTAAGAACGCATGCGGCTTTAGCAAATTGTTCAGGAAACTTGGTTTGCAGCCAAAATAGTTGAGCACCTATATTGAGTCCACCGGGTAAGGCTGGTGATCCTGTTTGCTCAAAGGAGGGTCTGTGAAGATTGTATTGTGGTCGCAGTTCGTCAATATCCGCGTATTCATAATCCAATACGGGCAGCGCTAAATCCCCGTTAGCTGTGATCAACGCTGCCGTCGCCCCGTGGGTGGTGACGGTGATCGCATCGATACGATGGTTTTTTGCAAAACATTTTAACGAATCGAAGATAAACGATTTTATCGCCTGATGATCAAGGCTTGGATAGAGCCCTGTTGAGTCAACTGCAGAGGGCTGTTTAAGGATTTCCAGTTCGGTTGATGTAGAAGTATCGACCAACGCGACTTTAGAGTTGGTTTTGCCAAGATCGATAACGGCTACAAACTGAACCACGGATTAGCTGACTACTTGACGTCTTGCTTTACGAATAATGATCGGTAGTGCGATAACACCAATGAGCAATAATCCGATAAATATTGACATCACTATGCCAGGTACGTTTAGTAGCCCTAGGCCAAATGTCACCATACCCATGATGATTGCCGCGATGACGACCCCAGGAATCGTGCCGGAGCCGCCTAAAATATTGACGCCACCGAGTACTACCATGGTGACAATTTCTAATTCCCAACCTAGAGCAATGGAGGGACGGGTTGAGCCAAGACGAGAGGTTAGACAAAGTGCTGCGACGGCTGACATCACACCGGTTAATACGAACAACAGGAACTTCACTCGAGAAACACGTATGCCGGCAAATAGTGCGGCGGTTGGATTGTTGCCGATCGCAATTGTACTGCGACCGAAAGATGTGCGATGCAGTAATAAATAGAACAATAGCGCAAAGACAATGAAAAGCGTCATTTCGAAGGTAATGACCCACCAAACGTAGCCTTGACCAAAAAATGCGAACGATTCGGGATAACCGGAGTAGGCTTGATCGCCGAGGACGATATACGAAATTCCTCTAAATAAAGATAGCGTCCCGATGGTCACCACAATCGAAGGTAAACCTAAAACGGCGATGAGAAAACCGTTAAAGACACCGCAGGCAGCACCAACTGATAGCCCTATGAGCACCAACGATGGTGTGTCGAATCCTAGCTGCACAGCAAAACCGATGCTGGTAGATACCAGCGCGATTATGGAGGCTACAGACAGATCAATTTCACCAGAAATGATGACCAATGCCATGGCAAATGCGATGAAGGCTTTCTCGGTGAAGTTAAAGGTAGCGTCGGATAGATTCCAAGGGTCGAGGAAATAGGGTGATGCCTGTGTGTTTAGAAAAAAGATTAGAGCTCCGACAATTAAAAGCAAAAACTCCCAACTGCCTAACAAGCGTTTATAAGGCTTGTGCAGCCTGTTAGGTATTGTCGATTTTTCTATAGATGCTTCATTGCTCATAGTTGTTCAGACTTTTTTAGTATGATGCGTCCAGGACGGCGCGCAGAGCGTGCATTTAAGACAACAGCAACAATAATGGCGAAGCCTGAAATAGCCTGTTGCCAAAATGGAGATATATTTATCACAGGAAGTGCGTTTTTAATCACTCCTAAAAACAAAGCTCCCATTACAGCGCCAGCCACAGTGCCCATGCCACCGGCAATAGATATACCACCAATAACGCAGGCGGCCACGACGTCAAGTTCAAATCCTGCTGCGATATCTACATAGGCGACCGCGTATCGTGATACCCAAAGGTAACCTGCGATGCCTGAAAGCGCACCGGACAGTGCGAAAGCGTAAAAACGCGTGCGACCGACGTTGATTCCTGTATACACCGCGGCGTCAGGATTTCCTCCCACAGCGTAAAACGCGCGACCCAGTGGCGTGCCATTCACAAGTACCGCCATACACACAATACACAGAAGCCCCAACCAGGAAAGAGTTGGGATGCCAAAGTAGAGTGCCCGCGGAAGTGCTTTAAATGCAGGACTCATCTCATGCGCATTAACCCATTGACCATCGGATATCAAAAAAATGATACCTCTGAAGATAGTTAGGGTGCCCAATGTGACGACAATTGGGGGAATATCCAGTTTCCAAACCAGCAAGCCGTTGATGCCTCCAAGAACAGAACCCAACACTAGGGACAATGTGAGCAACATCGGAATGGGTATTTCCGGCATGTGGGCATTTAGCATCGCTGTACACATACCCACTAATGCCAGGTTAGATGCCATCGATAAATCGATGCAGCGCGTCAGGATCACCGCCATTTGGCCTAGTGCCAGGATAATCAAAATGGACGTGTCGTTAAACACATCCAATAGCGAGCTCGGTGACGCGAACGACGGAAAGCGAACTGACACCAGGGCAATCAATAATAGTAATGCAATGCTGAGAATGATGTCTCGAGAAAGCTTGACGGGCATTACGCGGCCCCTTTTTCAGCAATACCCGCCGCGGCTCTAACCAATAATTCAGGAGTCATTTGCTGCTGGTTAATCTCTGCTACCTGTCGCCCTTCACGCATGACAATGACACGATCTGACATGCCGATAATTTCGGGTATTTCCGAGGAAACCATTATGACCGCCAAACCTTGGGAAGCGAGCTCACGCATAAATGCGTGCACCGCAGCTTTTGACCCGATATCTATTCCTTTGGTTGGCTCATCTAAAATGATCACTTTGGGTTGAGTGGCGAGCCACTTTGCGATTACCACTTTCTGCTGATTGCCACCAGAGAGTTCCGCTACATTCTGATCAAGTGCGGCGGCCCGCAATTCAAGGCGCTGAGTGTATTCACGTGCGAGAGAATACTCTTTGGCCATGCGAACAAATCCGCGATTAGACAACTTACTTAGAGACGGTAGTGCCACATTGTCAACGATAGGTATTGCCGTGATAGCGCCTTGTTTGCCACGATCTTCTGGCACATAAACCAAGCCTTCGGCAATCGCATCTGCAGGGCTCTTGGGTAGAAAGGTTTTTCCATTAATCGACAGACTGCCGGCGCTCGGCTGAGTTATACCAAACAGTGCATGCATACACTCACTGCGACCAGCACCGACTAGCCCGTAAAAGCCCAGAATCTCGCCTTGATGCAGGGAGAAATTTATATTGTCGAACTCCGTGGGGTGAGAGTACCCTTCTACTTTCATCACAGGTCCGCCGAGCTCTCCAGTACGCGGTGGAAACACACCTTCTACTGAACGACCTACCATAAGTGTGACAAGATCACTGGGGTTTGCCTCATTGATAAAACCGCTGCCTACCAGTTCACCATCGCGAAATACTGAATATCGATCAGCGATTCGAAATATCTCATCAAATTTATGACTGATAAACAAAATCGCTTTGCCGTCGGACTTCAACTGTTCGATCAATAGATACAGTTCTTCGATTTCTTTTTGAGATAATGCCGCGGTGGGTTCGTCCATGATGACGACGCTGGCATCAATAGAGAGTGCTCTGGCGATCGCGACTAGGTGTTTGTTGGCGATACTTAAATCACGCAATAAGGTTTTTGGATTGATTGACGCGCCTATTCGATCAAGTAATTTTTCTGCATCACTATTCATTGTTTGCCAGTCGACTAGACCGAGTGCATTCAGCGGAGCATGTCCAATAAATATATTCTCCGCGACCGATAATTCATCGAACAGAACAGTCTCCTGGTGAATTGCCGTGATACCGCAACGAGCAGCCTCTTTTGGTGAAACTAATTTAACAGGCTCGCCAGCAATAGTGATTTGACCATTGTCAGGCTGATAGATGCCGGTGAGTACTTTAACAACTGTAGACTTGCCGGCGCCGTTTTCACCAATCAAGGCGGTAACTTCACCTGGAAAGAGTTCTAACGATATGTTGGACAGTGCTCGAACGCCTGGAAAAATTTTTACAATTCCAGCCAATTCCAAAACAGGCGATACGGATTGAGCGAAATCTACCGACAATGCGGAATGCTCCAATAGGTAGGAAAACAAGTGCCGACATCCGTTGTCGGCACGTGAATTAGGTGAGCGTTAGAAAATATCTTTGAAGTCGTTAATGTTAGATGCGTCGTATACGAACGGATCGGCCATGGCACCATCTAGAGTGTCGCTAAGTTCAACAGCGCCCAGTCTGCCCATTCCAATTTCACCGCCTGCGCTGGCTTCAGCCTCTCCCTTGGCGAGGTTGTACGCAATCATAGTGGCGGCATAGCCTAGGTCGATTGGATTCCAAATGGCGAATGACTTTGATGCACCGGAGTCCACGTGGGCAGCCATTTCTGAAGGAAGGCCAAGCCCAGTGACGTTGATTTCACCGGCCTTACCAGCATCGGTCACCGCTTGTGCGGCTGCCACTATGCCTACTGAGGTGGGGGCAATGATGGCCTTCAGATTAGGGTGCGACGACATAAGGCCTTGAGCTTCCCGATAACTTTTATCCGACAGATCATCTCCGTAGACAGTCGCTACCACGTTAATGCCCTTATAGTTCCCGACCACTTTGTTCATCTCTTCGATCCAGATGTTCTGGTTGGTTGCAGTGGCTGTGGCTGACAGCACGGCTACATCACCACCGTCGGGCAAATGATCTGCGGCCATTTTGACGATCATGTTGCCGATCAAAGCATTAGATGACGGGTTCAAATGCATTTGTCGCCCTTCTGGCGCTACACCGGAATCCCAAGATATGACAGTAATGCCTCTATCCATCGCCTTTTTCAATGCAGGCACTAGTGCGTCTTGATCATTCGCTGAGATGGCTATGGCATCTACTTTCTGTGCGATCAGTGAGTTGATTACCTCTATCTGTCCCTCTGCAGTGGTATCCGTGGGGCCGGTGTAAATAATTTCTACACCGCCCAGTTCAGCGGCAGCTTCTTCTGCGCCTTTGGCCGCTGCTTCAAAAAAACCGATGCCAAGAGCTTTGACGACCAGAGCGATTCTCATATCTTCTGCCTGCACAGAAGACATAGCAAACAACCCTCCCAATAGTGCGGTGCTTAATAGTTTTGTTAGTCTCTTCATTGGATCTATCTTCCTTTTTATCTAGGTGGTATTGCGAAAAATTGAGAAGACAAATTGATCATGCGGTCTTCTCAACAGAGTTAACGTCAGCGATGATGACCTCCACATCGGCATTTTCGAGCATGGTCACCGAGGCATCGTCAATTCGGTCATCGGTGATGAGTACATCTATCCGGTTTAGTGAGCAAATAAGCAGTGGGGATCGACGATTGAACTTCGAGGCATCGGCTAGCACTACTAATTCGTCTGCCTGACCCAATAGTTTTTGCTCACTCTGTATGACCAACGGATCAGATTCCATCAGCCCGAGTCGTCCCACACTGTGAGCGCCCATAAACATTCGAGATGCACAAAAGCTATTACTGACATCATTTTCAAAGGGGCTGAGTATGATGTTTTGTTCCCGATAAATAGTGCCACCAGGCAGTGTTAATTGATTCTTAGAATGTTGGAGTAAATGCTCGGCAATCGGAAACGAATTAGTAAAAATTTGCAGGCGTTTCTGAGTTAGCAGATGCACCATTTGATAGGTGCTAGTACCGCCGTTGATAATGACGGCGTCCCCATCGGTGCACAACTCTGCGGCTTTCCTGGCTATGGCCCGTTTTTCAGCGATGTGTAGCCCTTGATTAACGCTAAAAGGGCGCCCGGCCAGCGGGCTTTGTGTGGGAGGCAGAAGAGCTTCAGCGCCGCCGCGAACACGACGCAGTTGCTTTGCCAAATGCAGGGCAGCTATATCTCGCCGTATGGTGGCTTCTGAGGCATTGGTGAGTGCAACCAGTTCTGCCACGGTTGCAACCGGCCTTTCCTGTACAGCCGATAGGATGAGTTTTTGCCGTTCCAATTCGTGCATCAACGCGATCACTTTATGACTTACGTTCAGCGCTGATGATACCCGGAGGCGATAGTATGTCAATCAAAAACAATCATATTCAGTCAAATAAGAATGAAAATGTCTGATTATGATTGACAATGAGTGTAATACACGCAATTCTAGGGGCCACATGCTTTGAGGTTATGCGACTTATGGGTACCACTGGCACCAATGCCTTGTTGGAGAATCTGTGGGATCAGAGTTATGCGGGTTCTCTTGATGAACCCGGCCGCCTACTCTACCGATCCAACCTACTCGGAAGTGACAAGCGGATCACCAACTATGGCGGTGGCAATACGTCTGCAAAAGTAGTGTCCAAAGATCCATTGACTGGCGAGGACACTCAGGTGCTTTGGGTCAAAGGGTCAGGCGGCGATGTCGGTACCATGAAATTGGACGGTTTCGCTACGCTGTATATGAACAAGCTACACGCGATGCGCAGTCTCTATCGAGGAGAAGAGTATGAAGATGAGATGGTTGGGCTTCTTCCACATTGCACATTCAATTTAAATCCACGCGCATCCTCCATAGATACCCCTCTACACGCTTATGTGCCTCACCGACATGTCGATCATATGCATCCCGATGCGATCATCGCAATAGCGGCGTCGTCGAATGGGGAGTCTTTAACGCAAGCCATTTTCGGAAATGACATAGGGTGGTTACCGTGGAAAAGACCCGGCTATGAACTCGGACTATGGCTATCAAAGTATTGTGAAGAAAACCCCGACGCAGATGGCGTTATTTTGGGAAGCCACGGGCTATTTACCTGGGCAGATACTGCCGAAGAGTGCTACGCGCTTACTCTCAATATTATTAATCGAGCGATCAGTTGGCTAGCTACAAATACCGAAGACGGCAACGCGTTTGGTGGTGCAAAACACGCCATGCTGCCAGTGGAGCAACGGCGTCAGATCGCTGAGCAGTTGATGCCAGCGATACGCGGGCAAATAAGTGCAGATGAACACAAAGTTGGCCACTTTGACGACAGTAGTACCGTTTTAGAATTCGTCTGCAGCAAACAGATGGCTTCCCTGGCAGCTCTCGGTACAAGCTGTCCAGATCATTTTCTGCGAACCAAAATTCGTCCCCTAATAGTAGATTTTGTACCTGAAGAAAATGATCTGGAGAGTACGTTAGCAACTCTTCCTAAGCTACTGGAGCAATATCGGGGGGATTATGCGAGCTACTACCAAAGATGTAAGCACGCTGATAGTCCAGATATGCGAGATCCAAATGCAGTGGTTTATCTGATTCCCGGAGTTGGAATGATCACGTTCGCTAGAGACAAACCCACTGCGCGGATTAGTGCTGAGTTTTATACCAATGCAATCAACGTAATGCGTGATTCTACAGCGGTATCGACTTACTGTGGTTTGCCGGAGCAGGAGGCATTTGATATCGAATACTGGCTCTTGGAGGAAGCAAAGTTACAGCGCATGCCAAAGCCCAAAAGCTTGGCCGGTCGTATTGCTCTGGTTACCGGTGGGGCTGGCGGTATTGGTTCTGCAATCGCCGATCGTCTTCTGGCAGAAGGCGCTTGCGTTGTGTTGGCAGATGTAGACGAAGGATTGCTCGATCAAACCTTTGTGAGATTGGTCCAGGCGCATAGTTCGGATGTGGTTCGTAAAGTTATAATGGATGTCACCGATGAACAGCAAGTCTGTGCAGCCGTGGGTGAAGTTGCACGCGAATTTGGAGGATTGGATATCCTGGTTTCCAATGCTGGAATCGCATCCTCTGCGGCGATCGAAGACACTTCATTGGAACTCTGGAACCGCAATATGGATATTCTGTCCACGGGTTATTTTTTAGTGTCTCGGGAGGCATTTCGACTACTAAAAAAACAAGCACTGGGTGGTGCGGTACTTTTTGTTGCGTCGAAAAACGCGCTTGCAGCATCGCCAGGCGCCTCTGCCTACTGCACTGCCAAGGCCGCAGAAGTACATCTTGCTAGATGTCTTGCATTAGAAGGTGGCAGCGAAGGCATTCGGGTGAATGTGGTCAATCCCGATGCTGTACTGCAGGGGTCTAAAATCTGGACAGGTGAGTGGCTGCAAGAGCGGGCAGATGCCTATGGAAAGACTACCGAAGAATTGCAGGCTCATTATTTAGAACGTTCTTTATTAAAACGAGCCGTGCTCCCAGAGGACATTGCAGAGGCAGCTTATTTTTTAGTGAGTAGCGCATCGGCAAAATCAACAGGAAACATCATTAATGTGGATGCTGGGAATGTACAGTCATTCACACGATAACTAAGGTGTCGTAAATCATGTCCATCAGTGCAGAGTTAATTGCTAAACATAACCAGATGCAACTGGATGCACACGATGCTGACTACGATGCTTTGGCTTCTCGTTTGCAACGCAGCAACATTGATATCGAACCTTTGGTCAAGCGTGCCATTCAATTCGGTGTTGCGATCCCATCTTGGGGAGTAGGTTCCGGCGGAACACGTTTCGCACGCTTTCCGGGGCCTGGAGAGCCGCGTCACGTGTTTGATAAGCTGGACGACTGCGGCGTGATTCAGCAGCTCGCTAAAGCGACGCCAACAGTTTCTTTGCACATACCTTGGGATGATGAGGACCCAGTGGCGTTGGTGGAAAAAGCGAAGGAGTTAGGCCTTGGATTTGACGCTATGAATTCGAATACCTTCCAAGATCAACCAGGGCAAGCCCATTCCTACAAGTTTGGATCGTTATCTCATACTGATTCAAAAACTCGAGCTCAAGCAATCGAACACAATATTAAATGTATTGAGATCGGAAAAACGCTTGGGTCTAAAGCTCTGACAGTTTGGATTGGCGATGGCTCAAATTTCCCTGGCCAGAGCAATATGAGTAAGCAGTTTGATCGTTATATAGATGCCATGAAAGAAGTGTATGTGGCCCTGCCGAGTGACTGGCGCTTATTTACAGAACACAAAATATATGAACCAGCGTTTTATTCTACAGTTGTGCAGGACTGGGGAACGAATTATTTGATCGCTAGTGAGCTAGGGGATAAAGCCAGCTGTCTTGTCGATCTTGGGCATCATGCGCCAACCGTGAATATTGAGATGATCGTGTCGCGATTAGCCAGAAGCGGAAAGCTCGGCGGCTTCCACTTTAATGATTCGAAGTACGGCGATGATGATCTGGATTCAGGATCGATAGATCCATTTCGGTTATTTTTAGTGTTTAACGAATTGGTCGACATTGAACATAGAAAACTGGAGGGCTTCGAACCAGCCTATATGTTGGATCAATCTCACAATGTCACAGACCCAATCGAAAGCCTGATCGTTAGCGCAGTGGAAGTGCAGCGTGCCTATATACAAGCTTCATTGGTGGATCGTCAAAAGCTGGAAGAATATCAACACAACAACGATGCACTGATGGCTGCGCAAACGCTTAAACAAGCCTTTCGAACGGATGTAGAACCCATATTGCAACGAGCAAGGATGCAAGCGGGAGGTGCGATTCATCCCGTTCAGGTATTTCGAGAATCAGGGTATCGACAGACCGTTGCGGCTGAAAGACCAGCGGCAAGTGCCGCTGGTGGAGGCATCGTTTAATAAGGAGGATCAAAGCGCTTGTGGAGGCCGGCAGCATCATCCACGCGCACCGCATTCTAAAGTGATGTTTCGTTTCATATAGTAATTCAGTGTTCAGTTACTTATATCCCAAACGACAGGCTCTCTGTCGGTGAGCTTGCGCAACGTTGCGCTCGGTCCCACTCAATCAAAAACTAGCTTCACCATTATTCAAACAACCAATTATTGGTGTGTCAATTGCACCGTGTTCCTTTAGGCTTCATTCTAATCAGCCAGTTGTACCAATGGATATGGTCATTTAAAGCGTGTTCAACGCGATATCGCACGCACCGGCACTTGCAAAAGATACCAATCTTTGCAGTCTTGGGGGCTCATGGAGGCTAGTCCGCCCGGATCAACATGTTTGAAATAACCAAAATAAGTAAAAATCTCATTGGTGTCAGTTTGATATCTGTGATGATGGTGTTTTGGCTCGGTAGCGGCTATCTATCCGATGCGCATACCCAATTTACTGGCGCAACTCAGTTGCAGCGCTCCTTAGTTCCCGAATCCACCTTATTTGAACTAGCCCGCAGTTTGGACCGCGAGCGCGCGGCTGTGCAACAGCAAATGGTCAGTTCAGACGTCTACGACGATACGGTTCGATACCTGGACGGTTTAACTCTAAAGAGTCGGAAGCTCTTTGATCAAGCGAGGAAAGAAATTTTATTGACCAAAGCCGAAAACTCGGGTGGGGCTCAATACCGTTTTAGTGATGAATCCCTACAAAAGGTGATTGAAGAGTTAGACGATAAATTTGGAAGAATGTCGATGTCCAGAACTCTCTTGATAGGGCAGTCGTACCTGCCGTTGGCTGAGCGTGACGAAAGTGTGCGGATGCAAATGTATGACGCCTATGTTGAATTTATTGGCTTAGTCAATAATCTGCGAAAAAGAACACATGCCCTCCCGGAAAGAAACTACATCGAAGTATTAGCTGCGCATGAAATCAAGAACTCCATCTGGGTGCTCAACGACTCATTAAGCCAGACTAACACGCTTCTGGAGAGCTTTATATTGAAGTATCAGAATTCCTCCACGGACTCCGTGAGTGTGGATCAATTAGCGCTTAGAATTTTTCAGCAGCATGAAAAAATAGATGACGCACTCAGGGCTTTGGCAGAGCTAGTACAAGAGAAGAGCATTGCGGGTATCACCAGTGAGTCTGTGCAAGATCTCGAGCTGCACTACCAGGATGTGTTTCGACCGATGGTGAAGAATCTGATACTGACCTCTCCGAGAGACTATGACTCAGCCCAGGTGCTGGCTCAATGGCAAAAAGTAGCCGTTGAATATAGAGAGCAAGTTCATCACCTTGAATACGTAGCATTGGCGAACACCATTTCGATCGCTAACTCTATAAAGGTAAGTGCGACTACAAAATTAATCCTGGATACACTGACTGTGCTGTTGTGCTTCATCATGGCGCTAGCTGCATTTAGGATTGCGAAAAAAGTGCAGTACCAGGCAGAACATGATTCTCTAACTGGTGTTCCGAATCGGCGACGTTTTCATGCTGTATTGGAGTCATTCTATAAACGAGTGGATCTTGCTAGCGAAGAAAAACTAGTACTGATGACCCTGGATTTGGATGGCTTTAAAGCCGTTAACGACACGATGGGACATTTCGCAGGTGATGAACTACTGAAGCAGGTAGCGCAGCGGCTCGGCAAAGAACTCGATGACGATAAGATACTTGCCCGTATGGGAGGAGACGAATTTTCCATAGCGTTTGTTACCAGAGATTCCGAAGCAGCCTATTGGTTGGCTATTCAGCTCAGGGATTCGTTCGACACATCATTTGAAGTAGAGGACGGAATTGTTAAGATCGATACTAGTATTGGTTACAGTACGTATCCAGGTGATGCGGCGAATTTAAAGGACTTACTAATTACATCCGATTTTGCCATGTTTAGTGCAAAACAATCCGGCCGGAAAACTATACAACCCTATGATAAAGAGGTGGCTAAGCAGTTTGAGTTTCGTAATGCCATTGAGAAAGACTTAGTGAACGCCATAGAAAGTAACGAACTAGAGTTGTTCTATCAACCTCAGTTCAACTTATCGATGAGCAAAGCGAACGCTGTAGAGGCCCTCATCCGTTGGAATCATCCGACGCGTGGTTTTATATCTCCGTTAGATTTTATCGGAGTGGCAGAAGAGACCGGTTTGATGCCCTTGCTAGGCAATTGGGTTCTAAACGAGGCTTGTCGGCAGGCGGCAGTGTGGAATAACTCAGAAAATCTCTCTATTAGAGTGGCAGTCAATATATCGGTGCATCAAATTATGCAGAATGATTTTTTACAAAGTGTTTTTG
>JAHQVR010000183.1 GCA_019634245.1 Gammaproteobacteria bacterium | reverse complement strand
ATGAAAAGCAATTAAATTGGGATGACTTACGATTATTTCTAGCAGTCGCAAGAGCGGGTGGTCTGAGCGGGGCCATTGAGCCCACAAATAAGAGTGCAGCGACCTTAGGCAGGCGGATGATTGCACTTGAGGAAATGACCGGGCAGGTGCTTTTTGAACGTTTACCCAAAGGCTATGTGCTCACAGAGCAGGGTGGTGCTATGTTTGATATGGCCGCGATGCTAGAAGAACAAATCAGTCCATTTGATCAGTCCAGCCAAACCACAGTTACTACTCAAATACGTATATCTGCTGGTCAGTGGATGACGCACATGTTGTGCGAGAAAATAAAATCAATTTCCAAAGGCGATGAAGACACACGAATTCGCTTTATTTCGGCGGACGAAACATTAAGTATTTCACGCAGGGAGGCCACCATTGGTATCCGTAATCAACGTCCGAAACAGGAACATTTGGTTTGCCGTAAAACGGGTCGGGTGCGCTTTGCCGGATACGCTAGCAAAAAATCAGTTAAAGACTGGATTAGGGTAGTAGCCGATACACCCTCAGCACGTTGGGTTGCGAATGAGGCTCGTGGTGAGTCTCCATTGGAAGTAACCTCATCTCGGAGCGCACTTGATTTAGCTTTAAGAGGGGCTGGTCGGATAGTATTGCCTACGTTTGTCGGTGATGGTCAATCCCGCTTGGTGCGCGTCACTCAAACTATTACAGAACTGTCCCATGATCAGTGGTTGGTGACCCATCAAGGTGCGCGCGCTCAGCCCCAAATCAGCACAACAATCGATCGATTGTATAACGTGATCAAAGATATACTCAGTGTGGCTTAGGCTGACGAAACATACAGGGTTGTATACTGGTGCTGGCTTACTTCGGACCCAGCAAAATTAATTGTGCGTTGCGATAGAAATGAAATCTGATAAAAACGATATAGAATTGCCACCCGCCGTATTATTTGACTTAGATGGGACCCTGATCGACTCTGTACCAGACATCGCCTATTCATGTAATCGCGTACTAAAGCAACAAGGAAAAGAAGAGCTCTCATTGCCAGAGGTACGCTCTATGATTGGCAACGGCATACCCAAATTGGTTGAGCGCGCGTTTGCTGCCAGAGGCTGCGCGCTTGCTGTTGAAGAACTTAAAGCTCGGGCTCACGATATGGTCGCGATTTACGAGCAAAATATTACGAATAAAACCTGTCCGATGCCTGGCGCGGTGGCTTTAGTGGATGAATTAGTATCACGGCAGTGTTTGATTGCAGTAGTAACCAACAAGCCAACTCATTTATCACAAATACTCGTCGATCACTTTGGTTGGCATAGCGCTATTCCAGTCGTGGTAGGTGGTGATTTACTTCCAAAACGAAAACCCGATCCCGACATGCTAATTCATGCGTGTCGCCTGCTGTCGGTCAACGTAAGTAGCGCAATTATGGTGGGTGACAGTCCAGTAGACGTAGATTCGGCACGAGCTGCTGGAATCCGCAGCATCGTGGTTCGAGGCGGTTACACCAATGTAGCAGCTGAAGACATGGGAGCTAATATTATCGTTGAAAACCTGTGTGAGTTACAGCAAATACTGATCTAGCCACGTGAATATCTCTATAGAACTCACCGACTCCGGCTCGACTTCATTTGTTGAGGATAGGCTGCTAGCTGAGCTACAAGCCGAGTATGAACAGGGGAAAAATATCCGCTTTAATCTTGTGGCGAGATCTGAATCGGGTGAGCTTGTTGGCGGTTTGAGCGCGAGTACTTCCTACGGATGGCTGCTGGTTAAAACACTGTTTGTAGATTCATCATCGAGACGGCTAGGCGTAGCAACTCGGCTAGTGTTGGACGTAGAAAACCGAGCGCGAGAAGTAGGGTGTCATTGTGCGTGGCTCGACACGTCAAATCCGAACGCTAAGCTATTTTACGAAAAGGTGGGTTATAGCGTGTTCGCTAATTTAACCAACACATCTGTGCAAGTTCCGAGTAATCATCAGCGCTGGTTTATGAAAAAATCTCTATCCTGAGGCTTAATCAGGTGAGCGCCAATGAATTACTGGGTCATGTAAGGTTTGCAAATCCGTGACGGTTGCGCCTTCAAGACGCATTAAAAGCAAACGGGCTAGTTCGCTGCCAGTATTGCGAAGGTCTTCAGCAATGGTGTCGATGGTCGGGTGTAAGAGCGGTAAAATCTCTGAAGTTTGTCGGCAGATTAAATCGTAATCATGGCCAAGTGTTCTATTTCTATCTTGCAGACCACCAATGATGGCAAGTGCAGTTAACTCACTATTACAAATAATGCCATCGTATGGCGAGGAAGCGTCGGCGAGTGAATGCGCAAACTCCCGTACAGACTGTGTTGTTGCTAGTACTTGTGTATCGTTGAGAACGTCTCCGTGAGCCCCGGCTTCTGCAATAGATCGATTAAAGCTGTTTATAGCAATAGAGTAGTAGGTGGTGCCGTTATCGATTGCCACCAACAGCAATTTCTTGCGATTCTTTTTAAGTAAACGAGCTACCGACAATTCGATCAAATTCTCTGCTGGAAAATCATGAAACGGATGTTGTGAATAAAATTCAGTTCTCCCATGAGAAACGAACGGGAAATCAGCGTCTAGTAATAACTGCACTCTTGTGTCTCTGGCACTGGTGTGGGTTAGGATGATGCCATCGGCTGTTTGATTTTCCACTACGTATTTTATGGACGCTATGGGATCATTTGGATCAAACTCAGGAACAACATTCAAATGAAAGCGCGTATTTCTAAGTTCGGTTCCAATGCCGTGAATTAGAGAGCGGGTGAAATCCAAACTGCTCTCATCTGCAGATAGCACCAATGACAACACATTAGTACGACCTGTACGAAGTCGTACTCCGGCGCGATTCGGCACATAGCCGAGTTGTTCCGCCGCGAGGGCAACCCGGTCGTTCGTGCTTTTTTTCAGCTTATTCCCATCTCGAAGCGACAATGACACGGTGGATAAGCTCAATCCAGTCATTTCAGCTATGGTTTTGAGTGTGGCTCGTGGGCGGTGCTGCGTTGACAATATGTACCGCTCCCTCATTAGTTGAGCGTATATAATCGCATGATTATTGTAACGTTATTACATGCCATGATCTTGCTTATTTTGGTCACATGCTGGGATGCGTCGTATATCCGTTCATCCAGATGAGCGCCTATTGCAAATTTAGTTGATTTATTGCATCGTTGCAATTAAGTTCTGAGAGATAAAAATAAATACATCTGCAGTACTGAATTGTTTGTGCAAAAGTGCATACACAAGAAAATTACCGGACTAGTCACGATCCGGCAACAATTAACGCAACGTTCTACGCGTGGCGAAACCACTAAAGGAGAGATGTTTAATGATCCCACTACGTACTACATTGGCAGCTGCGTCGCTTGCGACGGCGGTCAGCTTGGGTAGCATTGGTTCGGCCTCCGCCGAAGGTGTTTTGTTCTGGGCGACCCAGGCTAAACCTGTCGAAGAAGCGCAAGCGATGCGTGAAAAGGTCCTCTCGGGTTTTGAAGGCGAGGTTGATTTTCAGTCTTCTGATACCGGGCCTTGGCTAACACGCTTACAAGCTGAAACTGAAGCAGGTGAAGGTAAAATAGGTGTTATTGGTGCATTGCACGGCGACTTAATCAGCTTAGGTGACTCGCTTGTTGATTTGTCCGAGATAGATTTTGGTGACGCTGAAGTTAACGCAAAATTTATGGAGTTAGGCAAGCTTGGCGGTACTGAGCAAAAATACGTTCCATGGATGCAAGCCACCTATGTGATGGCCGCGAATAAAAAGGCCCTGGAACACTTGCCAGAGGGTGCGGACATCAACGCACTCAGCTACGATCAACTCATTGAGTGGTCAAAGACAATGGCGGAAAAATCCGGCTCGCCAAAGTTCGGGTTTCCAGCAGGGCCTAAAGGTCTAAAGAATCGTTTCTTCAAAGGCTATCTCTATCCTTCCTACACCAATTCTATGGTCTCTAAATTCAGATCAGCCGAGGCGGAAACAGCGTGGAACAAATTCAAGGAGCTATGGCAGTACACCAACCCAGGTTCTACAGGTTATTCCTTTATGCAAGAGCAATTGCTGACCGAAGAAGTTTGGGTCGTGTTTGATCATACAGCTCGATTAGCCAATGCATTTAATGAGCGGCCGGACGATTTCATCGCTTTTCCGGCTCCTGCAGGACCAACAGGTCGTGGATTTATGCCCGTTGTCGTGGGCATCGGTATTCCTAAAACCGCACCTGATATGGATGCCGCCAAGAAGCTTGTGGCTTATATGGTCAAAGGGTCAACTCAAAACGAAACCTTGCGCGCCACCAGTTTCTTTCCAGTGGTCAATACAGAACTACCAGCCGATATGCCACCTGCGGTACAAACCTCCGGTGCGGCTATCGCCGCAATGTCGGGCTCAGCTGATGCCAACCCAGGTTTGTTACCCGTCGGTCTGGGTAAGTTAGGTGGTGAGTTTAATCAAGTTTATGTTGATTCCTTTGAGCGAATTGTATTAGGTGGCGAAGATGTTCGAGCAGTGCTCGATGAACAAGCAGAAGCGCTCCGCGCAGTCATGAATGAAGCGGGTGCTCCGTGCTGGGGACCAGACCCTGCCTCTGAAGGTCCCTGCCCAGTTGAATAAGTGAGTTGAATAAGTGCTTTTCATCACTTGATTAACGTTATAGAGGATGCTGGTCGGTACACTGCCGACCCGCATCTCCTGTTTATTCTCGATAATCTTTTTGGTTGCAACGGATAGAGCGAATGCAAAGTCGACTGCTACCCTATCTTTTGTTGTTGCCAGCAACTATCTTCCTTCTCTGTTTTTTCCTTTATCCCTTCACACTGGTCGCATGGCAAGCTTTTGCGACTGATGATGGCGAGTTAACCACTAAATACATAAGCAAAATGGCTTCTCATTGGAAGTTTGAGAAAGCGCTGGGCTACACCTTAGTGCTAGCGCTGGTCATTGTGCCGATTCAACTTGTACTGTCTCTTGCTATGGCGAGCTTTGTGTCGAGCATGAAAACGGGTCGGGATTTGATTTTGTACATCTGGACGATACCTTTGGGTATATCTGAGCTTGCAGCTGGATTAATTTGGCTGGCTATTTTCGAGCAAACCGGCTTTTTAAACTCGCTTTTATATTCCACTGGCTTTGTCGATGAACCCATTGCTTTTCTAGGCTATCAAAGCAAGGGTACGATCTTTCTAGCGGTTGTACTCGCGGAGGTCTGGCGCGCCACCGCCATTATGCTTGTTATTTTGGTAGCAGGGATGGGGTTAATACCCAAAGAATACTATGAAGCTGCGCAAGTCTATGGCGCCAATGCGTGGCAGCTCTTTACTAAAATCACGCTGCCCTTATTAAAGCCTAGCTTGCAAACCGCACTGATTTTACGGGTCATATTGGCTTTTGAGGTTTTCGCAGTTGTTGCGGCATTGGGCGGAACCAATTTGCCGGTACTCATGGTGGAGGTCTACAACCGGCAATTTGTCTTACAAGACAATCACACGGCATCAGCATTTTCGATGCTGATACTCCTGATTTCGATCATT
>JAHQVR010000182.1 GCA_019634245.1 Gammaproteobacteria bacterium | reverse complement strand
GCCTGCGCGAATACCTTGGCCGAATTTACGGATTAAGGGCCGATATATTTGAAATAATTGTACCCGCAGGACACCCCATCGCTGGCCAAACTCTCGATGAAGTCATGCAACGCAACCATGTTTATATCATTGGTACGTTTCACAAAGGCCACCGCTGGTTTGCGCCGGTGATTCAAACCGAAATTACGCCGCCCTGTCGTCTAGCTGTATTAGCTCGCAATCAGGTAGTGCAAGATATGGTTCGCACAGAAAAACTCCGGATACTGCCCTCGCTGGAGGTTTTTGCTGAAGACTATGCGCCAACAAAGTCAGGTGTTGCTGAGGTGGTAATTCCGCCTGACTCTTCACTCATAGGCAAATGCGCTCATGATGTCGTCTTTCGAAAGCGCTATGGTGCTAGCTTGCTCGCGATTCATCGCACTGGTGAAACGCTCAGTTATGTCGAATCAGAAGATCACGTTGCCACAGCAGTAGGCGAAGTACCGTTTCAAGTTGGCGATACCTTAGTCTTGCATAGCACTTGGGAATCGCTCACCCGACTTACCCGAGATCGCGATTTTGTTGTCGTCACGTCGGATTTCCCCAGAGAAGAGCTACGCCCCAAGAAGGTCGGCTGGGCGCTGTTATTCTTTTTGATCGCATTGGGTTTAATTCTGTTCACCGATGTGCGTTTATCCCTGTGTTTACTGGCCGGCGCCGTCGGCATGATCGCAACGCGCGTCCTGGAGATCGACGAAGCCTATGAATCGGTAAGCTGGAGTACCATTTTTTTGCTCGCCAGCTTAATCCCACTCGGCCAAGCAGTACAACGCACCGGGACTGCTGAGTGGATTGCGCAGCAGATCATGCAAATCCTCGAAGGTTGGCCTATATGGGCTCTACAAGCGGGAATCGCAGTGCTCTCGACTATCTTCACGCTCATTATGTCGAATGTCGGCGCGACAGTCCTGCTGGTACCGCTGGCGATCTCGATTGCGCTTGCTGCGGGTGCGGATCCGGCACTCTTCGCCATGACCGTTGCGCTGTCTACTTCAAATTCTTTTCTGATACCCACACACCAGGTTAACGCACTCATTATGGGTCCCGCTGGTTATAAGGTGGTCGATTTTATGCGCGCGGGCGGCATCATGACTGTGTTGTTCTTAGTGGTTTCGTTACTAGTGATGAACCTGGTTTTCTAGAATTACCAAAACCGATCAAACTCATTTGCAATCCGGGTGGCTCAGTTAGAACTTTATAATCACCTAAACTCGCAATCGGGGAAGGCGTTGAGATCGGTGACACTAATGCCTGCTGGAACACCCGTAACACGACTGCCATCAGTGGCAACTGTAATCAAATTGGCACCAGAAATTTCCAAGCTTTGCAATTGATCTGCAACATTAAACTCAGCCAACCATCGCTCATAGGTAAATGCTAGCGAGCAACCAATAGTGGGAGAATACTCCCAGAAAACGGCACAGGGAAACTTTGATGATGTGAAAGTATCACCATCAGTTTCAGAGATATAACTGAACGCATCGGCTACAACATTGCTTGCGCCAAAATCCCAAATCCGGTTGCCCGTGCAAGTCAGAGCATCAACTGTATCGTTGGCGGGCATGGGAGAATTGTCGGAATCACTAACACAGGCAACAAGTGCAAGCATAACGAAAATAGTGACTATAAATGTTTTCGGCGTCCTCATTATCAATTTGATTCCTCTGTTAGGTCTTGCGATTCGTGTGAACTTTCGGACTATAATTCGTCCCTAGTTTCGCACCCGACCCGTATACACGAATAGGGGTAAAACGTTCTCTTACATAGAGCTAGACGGACATTCGCGCCAATTTCCAGACCGGTAGGCACACAAAACAAATTCGGACTAAGACGATTGCAGAGCGATTATGATGCCTCGCTTTTGGCAATATCCGGTAGCAAAATACCTGTGGCGTAATGAAAGAGACCCATCACACTTGGTCGTAGATGCCAAAGGTTTCGGGCCTCAGCATCTCTTAGCAGTTGTGATGTCTTGTATTGGGCAGCCGAGGGGAGAGGGTTTTAAACTCAGAATCCGAATCCTAATGATTCGAAATCACAAACACCTCAAACACCTATTGCCTATTAACTGCCCACAGTGAAGCGAGCCGCGTTGGATAAAGGCTTCAGACAGAAGATATTGGAGATGATCAAAACTTTCGAGTATGACCCGCCTCCGGGGAGGCGGGTTACTGAATGATATACCAAATTTAATATAGAAATTCGGTAAATAACTACAAACTTAATTGTTATCGTATTTAATCAGCCGTATTTAATCAGCCTACTTTATTGGCACGGACTGGCGATCGCATCGAAGGCTGGAGCGACTTCATTTAAGTCATACCAATCTCCGCTTTTCGCAGGCTTACCCATCCGGCGAGCACAATCTTCGTCAATCCAAATATTGCCAAGTTCACCTGAATCATGACGATCAACCCAACGATACTCGTTGATATCTGTACGAGCGAACACAAACCCGCCTACGTCCAAGGTGCCTGGATTCGCAGTTCCGCCGATACAAGGGCTGTCAATCGCATCAAATTCTGGTGCACGAGCCATAAGGTCATCCCAGTCGCCGTAGGCTATGGGGCCACCAAAGCTATCTGAACAGGCTTCATCGATCCATACACTAGCTACACTTCCGCTGCCATCGGGTCCAACCCAGCGGTACTCGTTTTTATCTGTACGAGAGAAGACATAGCCTTCTGGATTCTCCGACAGGGGATCTGGATCTTTTGTGCCTGATGTTTCAGTTGAGGTTGTGGAGCCATCACAAGGGTAGGCAATGGTGTCAAAGCCTGGGGCGCGATTCTGTAGTTCGTCCCAGTCACCAGACGCGGCCGCACCGCCTAGCTGTTGCGCACAAGCTTTGTCTATCCAGACATTGCCCGCGTGGCCTGAATCATCGTTGTCGATCCATCTGTATTCGTCTTTGTCAGTACGCGAGAAGACATAGCCCTCGCTAACCGGACCGGGCTTAGAACCTGATTCATCGGAAGGTTCAGCTGGGGTGGGCTTAGCAGCAACTGGCTCGGGATTCTGAGGCGCGGGAGCCGCTGGCTGGCTTGACGAACCGCCAAGCGTCAACGTAAAGCGGTCAGGTACGGACCCATCGATGGCTTTAAAATAACAATCCGCTTTGGAAGTGCCGAAATCACAAAAAAGTGCACCGTGGGTAGCACCCTGGCTAGCTGTGTAAATTGAACCCCACCAGTCACCACCTCGAGTTTGCTCACGGATTGATTTACCGCCCAAACCGGAGACAAACATCATTGAATTACCAGGAGCGATGCGCATGACGTTATTGCGGTGTACGACAGATTGGTTTTCAAAGCTGCTGAGTAGATGAGTACGTGAATATGAATGCTGGTGAGCAACCGCCACAATGGCTCCGGCATCGAGGCATGCATTATAGACATCCCAACCGGTGCTGTTGTTTTTTCGGCCAGTTTGCAGGTTGCGCTGGTTCTTGTGCCATGCGCATATGCGCCAGCGATTGTTGTTGGATCCAGAAAATGACGATCGAATAAACCCATGGTAATCGTCGAACGCCGGTACGCTAGGGACTTCATAAATCGCGGGAGCAACCTGGACGATATCAATGTTTTTATATCGGCAATTGGCTTTGACACCCACCCGGCCACTGCAGGATAAATCACCAACTCGGTCTATTCTATCGCCGATGAGATCCTCGTAGAGTTCCCAGTCTTCACTTTCGTGATTTCCAACTAGTGTTAATACGGGAAAATCGCGTCCTAGAAAGTTGTTTAGGTTGCCTTCCCAAAAGTAAGGCGATTGGCCCTCGTAGGCCAGGTCACCCTGGATCATGAGGAGATCGGTTCCTTCGTTTGCAATAAGCGACAATACAGCTTGTGCATCTTCATCGATGCCTTGGTCACCTGTGAATGCCACCTTAACGCCTGCAAAGGCGGTACTGGTGGCGGTAAATGTAAAAAGCACAGAAAACAATAGACCCGAGGTCTTTTTGTTCATCATGGTATTGAATCTCTTAGACTTGAATGAAGACATGGATTTGCTCAGTAAAAATTGGATAACCGCTACTTGCATGTACCTACAGTAATCGAATAAATGTCAAAGCCGACAACCACATATTTGAGGTTGTGGGCGCTTTCTATCCAGTCCTTGGCCTTCAGATCAAAATGATTAAGGGCGTACCTTATAGCCAGATGTATAGCACACCTTTGAAAGCATGGTAATGTTACTTAGCCCAGATGAATCCAAACTGAAATTTTACGACAAGCTCTCCACCCTGACAGGCATCAGCGGGTTGCAAGGTGGAAAGTCGATAACAAGGTGTGGTTCGATACGCGTAGACACAAAGTTATCCACAGTTAATACAGGCATGGCGATTACACTCTCAGTGGTTTTCGCCACGCCCAGATCAAGATTCAATAACCATGCCGTGGGAAATCAATCTTGAGCTCTCGCATTGGCCGAATTAGGCCAAAATCAGCTCCACTGGGCGGTTCATTGCCATACGATTTGGAAGGATTTTGCGAACACACCAGTTGGAAAGACAAAAGAACATGCAGTTTATTGGTACCTACGGGATGTTTTGGGTAGTTGCCGGCCGGATTGCTAGAAATCTAAGGCAATTTTCCGACGGTTCCAAGCCATTTTCCAGCGATTTTTTGACTCGGGGCCGAATTGCAAACTGGCTCAATTGACTCAAATTGGCTCTGAGTACAGGCATGTAAACTATACAAATGGAACGCAAAAACACGTGATGTAGCAGGTCGCACGGCCCCCTACTCGACACTAAATAGACTCACGTGCCAGCGCAAAAGCTAAACAAAACCACGACAAAACCAGCAGCACTCCGCCGATAGGTGTGACTACACCAAAGCCTCCGAGCTCAGACAGAGCCAATATATACAAACTCCCGGAGAACAGGCTAATGCCGACAAACATCAAAATGCCGCTGAGCGCCACCGTGCGTGTCGGGAATCGGATGAACAACACGGCGATCAAGAGAATAGCAATGGCATGCGCTAGCTGATATTGCACACCAGTTTTAAACGCTGCCATAAGACGTTCACTAAGTTGATTTTGCAAGCTGTGAGCAGCAAAAGCACCGAGTAATACTGCAGT
>JAHQVR010000181.1 GCA_019634245.1 Gammaproteobacteria bacterium | reverse complement strand
GCGGCATACAGCCCTTGGATAGTGGTGCGGGCGTTTTCATCAACGTACACGCCAGAAGCTGAGTGTCCAGAGCAAAAACCGATTTCCGATATGTGCATCTCTATCATCTGTTTGCGATAGTCGGTACCACGCCCTTGATGAAAATGACCGCGTGTTGGACGTTCAACAATGTGTAGCACCCGTTCTATTTCGCTAATGGTTTCCTCAGCAAGATGGTTCAATTTTAGGAAAACAGGTCCATTACCGGATTGGAGTTCATCGAAAAACTCCTGCATCATTTGCCCCGACCAGTAGTCACATTCAATAAAACGTTCTCCACCGGCATTGGTTGTGTAACCCCCCATAGGGCCAGCAACATAAGCACAGGCTGGTCCGTTGTAGTCTTTAATGAGTGGGTTTATTTGAAAGCACTCAAGATTAGCTAAGGCAGCACCTGCGTGGTAGGCCATAGCGTATCCTTCGCCGCTGTTTGCGGCATTTTCGTAGGTGCCAAACATATATCCGGAAGTTGGCAAACCTAAACGACCGGCCGCTCCCAAGCACATAATGACGGCTTTGGCCTTGACGACTAAAAATTCAGCTGTCCGCGTGTTTACACAAATTGCACCCGCGGCTCGATTGTCGGAGGTTAATAGCCTTGTTGCCATATATCGATTGATTATATTGATACGGCTTTTTCGTAATTGCCTGTACAACGCTTTTTTAACAGTATCGCCATTGGGCATAGGCAAGACATAGGTGCCTATATGGTGGACCTTTTTGACATCGAACTCACCGTTATTGTCCTTTTGAAACCGAATACCAAAACTGTCCAGTTCCTGGATGATGCTGTAACACTCCTGTGCATAACGAAACACGGCGGCTTGGTCACATATTCCATCATTTGCAATCGTTATTTCTTTTGTGTATTGCTCGGGAGTGGCATAGCCTGGAATGACTGAGTTATTTAATCCGTCCATTCCCATGGAAATAGCACCAGAGCGTTTCACGTTGGCTTTATCCAGAAGCACAACGTTGGCTTTAGGGTTTTTCCGTTTTGCCTTCAATGCGGCCATCGGGCCGGCCGTTCCGCCACCAATGACTAATACGTCACATTCGATTTCTTCAGTACCGTGGTGGATTTCGTCCATTAATTTAATTCCTGCGCAATTTATTAAACACTCAAACTACGGGTGGGGCGTTGAAAAGTCTGTCAACTACTTGTCAGACAAAGAGGCCAGATTGCTGAGATAGGCATAGGGATAGATCGCTCTACGGTGCCCATCTGAGAAATGGATGTTGACGCCTGTGGAGCCAACTCTGTTGATTTCAGTTATTCGGATATTCTCTGAGACTTCAATGAATCCTTTGTCGATTCTTTCCCGCTTCGAGCCCGCATCCATAGCGGCTTCTCGTAATTCTGCGGCTGTGATTACCGATTCATTGCCAGTGTGAGAACTGATGTGGATTGATGCGCCGTTCGCGGCCATTCTTATATGTGAAATCAACAGTTTATCTCGCTTTTTTTCTATAGCGGATTGTTGCTGCTGCAAGGAACTCAGTAAAGCAATTTATTGACAGACAACAAAATAGGGTCGTAGCACAGTGTGTTCAATGCTCTTAACGAGGCTAATACATGACCTTCGTTGTTACCGAAAACTGTATTGCATGCAAATACACTGATTGCGTGGATTCCTGTCCAGTTGACTGCTTTCATGCGGGCGAAAATATGTTGGTCATTAATCCCGACATTTGTATCGATTGCGGTGTCTGTGTACCGGAATGTCCGGCTGATGCTATCTGTGGCGATAAAGACCCAGGTGCTGAGAGTTGGATTGCCTTTAACAAAAAGTATGCGCAAACCTGGCCAATTATTTACAACACCACTGAACCATTGCCAGAGGCGGATGCAATGGAAGGGGTATCTGAAAAGTTGAAGACTTACTTCTCTGAGCAGCCAGCGGCATGAATAAACTGCTAGAAGTTGTCCAGACAGAGGAAGCAAGGAAATCGTCTGGCGTCGCGGATTCGTTAAACTCCGATCTTCCCGTACAGTCTAATCGAATTCCTGATGCAGCACGAGTAACGTCTGTAACGCACTGGAGTGATCGGCTGTTTTCGTTTCGCGTAGAACGACCCGAGTCCTTGCGTTTTAGATCGGGTGAGTTTGTCATGCTCGGTTTAATGGAAGAGAGTGAGTCTGGGAAATCTCGGCCACTATTGCGTGCATACTCTATTGCGTCACCTTCCTGGGAAGAAGAATTAGAGTTCTATTCTATAAAAGTCCCAGATGGTCCGCTTACCTCAAGACTTCAACATCTACAGGTTGGGGACGACATTGTCCTGCGTCCGAGACCCGTAGGCACCCTGGTTCTGGATGCATTATTACCTGGAAACCGGTTGTGGCTACTCGCTACTGGCACCGGAGTCGCGCCTTTTGCCTCTCTGATTCAGGATCCAGAAACTTATGAAAAATTTGACAGTGTTGTACTCATGCACACCTGTCGAGAAAAGATTGAACTGGCTTACTCAGAACAGCTAGTAAAAGCCGTTCAAACTCATGAGTTTCTCGCTGACATCGTGGCAGATAAGTTTATATTTTACCCATCGACTACTCGTGAGTCTTATAAGAATCAGGGTCGTATCACCACCGCCTTGCAATCCGATGAATTCTTTTCTGAGACAGGACTGACACCGATGTCTGGTGATGCTGATCGTTGCATGATTTGTGGCTCTCTCGATTTCAACATGGACGTAATTGGGTTGCTCAAAGAGTACGGGCTAGTGGAAGGTTCTAATTCTGAGCCGGGTACTTACGTCGTAGAAAAAGCGTTTGTGGATTAGTGATCCTAACTGGATATTGGAGTTGTTTTAGAGCATGAAGACATTGATAGAAATAAAAAATAAGCGCTGAACGAACATAAAGTTGTGAGCTGAATGGCCCCTTAGTTCAATCGTCGAGCGAGGCTAAGTGTTTGCTTAGCAAGGTTTTAAAAGACTTTTGAAACTCTGTGCTGACCACAGAGTCTGGCCGTGCCTGATAGTAATTTAGGTAGTGCAAAAAATGCACTTGGGTGCTGCAAAAATAACGCATTAGTTTCGGGGAGATGATGGTTTAGGGTTCTTAGTGAAGCTATTTCGAGATTCAATTTTAAGCTCAAATTGTTTGAGAATTGATTTAGTTGTTAACTCTTCTGTAAGTCGGATCGTGAGTTGTGAACAAATGCACGGATTGGCTGGATCGGAAGGTAGTGAAAGTATATCAACCACAGGAATTTTAAATGAAATATCGTCACGCTATAAACGCGGTAGCTTTTGCCGCTTTTCTCTCCGCAGCCGGCATCGCTGCCGGTAAAGAGATTAAAATCGCCATTGGGCATCAGTCCATGTGCACTGATACCTACACTGCTGGCATTATCGTCAAAGAGCTCGGGCTTTTAGAAAAGTATTTACCAACCGACGGCGAGTATTCGGATGCTGAGTACGATATTAGTTGGGCTGACTACAGCTCAGGTGGTCCAATCACCAACCAAATGCTTGCAAACAAGTTGAACTTTGGGGTTATGGGTGATTATCCATTAATCGTCAACGGAGCGAAGTTTCAGGAGACGGATAGTCTTAGAACTTTGTATGTCGCAGGAACTGGGTATAACCTCAAAGGTTCGGGAAATGCCATCGTAGTGCCTGCGGATAGTGATCTGTTCTCGATCTCAGAGCTCAAGGGCAAAGAAGTTTCCACCCCTGTAGGCTCAGCTGCTTGGGGCATGCTGCTGAAGGCAATGCAGGATAACGACATTCCATCTTCCGAGTACACACTTAAAAATCAGAGCCCTGCTGTGGGAGCTGCAAATATCGCTGCTGGAAAGATCGATGCGCATTCTGACTTTTGTCCTTGGTCGGAACTAATGGAATTTAGAGGCACGGGTAGAAAAATCTATGATGGCTCAGAAACCGGGGTGCCGTATTTACATGGCGTGGTGGTTCGAGAAGATTTTGCCGTTGAATATCCCGAGGTTGTAGAGGCATTTGTTAAGGCTGTCTATGAGGCAGGTGAATGGGTACGCGCTGATCCTATGAAAGCCGTATCGATGATGGAAGGGTGGACAGGCGTTGAGAAAGAGGTTTTGTACTTGTACTTTTCGGAAGGTGGTCATTTAACACTTGATCCAACCATAAAGCCTGAGTGGATTGATGCGCTGAAATTTAACCATGGTGTTCTGGTGCAAGAAAAAGCTATTCCCCCGTTAGACTTTGACGCCTGGATAACTGAAGACTTTGTCAAAGCATCCTATGCAGATTTAGGTGTTGACTATGACGCAGAAAAAAATCTCAAGGTAGATCCACTCGAAGCCAATAAAGAGTTGCCTCTTGAAATTTGGCACTCACGAGACGGTGTTTCAACCTATGAAGATCCAGGCGCGTTTTTGAATGCGATGGCAGAGATGAGAAGCACCGGCGCCAAGCTTAACTCTACCTATGTCTACGATGTTGAGACTGGGTTGAAACTCTTTGGCAAGACTGCATTTTGGGTGAAAACAGAAGATTCGTTCTCAACCTTTCTACGAAAAGGTGAAGCGGAAGCCTTCGCCTCTGCCAATGGTGGAAGTGTTGTTACTTTTGATGAAGCCATTGCAGAGTTTTTTGTAGAAGGATAATTGGCAACGGTTGCTGAGTATTTGGGTCGCCTGTACTGGCGACCCGATTCTTCGCACTCTGGACCAAAAAACCAATGGATAACGACTACACCGTGGCAACTGCCAATACCATCGAAGGGTCGCCGGTCAGCAAGCCGTCCGATACTGGCTTCCGAGCTACTTCTGAGGTATCTACTCTTAAGAATGAGGACAAAGACATAGTCACTCGAGAACCTTTGTCCAGAGTTAACACTCAAGTTGGATTGGATGCTCAACACTCTGAAGGTGAAGCAATAACCAAAGAATCCATTGTACGAACTGAGGAGCTGGCACCCATAGCGGTGTCGTTTATGGCATTACTCCGAAATCTGGTTGGTACTCTTCCAGTCGTGGGTACAGGTCTTTTGTCGTTATCTGTGGGAGTGCTGATTTGGCATTGGGCTTCGGCAGTAAATTTTAACTGGTTTATCAATTTTGAGAATGTACCCTCACCCGGTAAAGTATTTTTAGCCTTTCTAGGGCATCTGCAAACGGAGGTTTTTTACACCCATATAGGGGTCTCAATGCGACGGATACTGATTAGCTATTCTCTAGCTGTCATCATTGGGATTTTGGTCGGTGTGATGATGGGAAGATCCAAATTGATACGGCATTTTATGATGCCTTACATAGAGGTTGTGCGGCCGATACCTGCTGTAGCCTGGATTCCACTGGCTATTTTAATGTGGCCTACCGAAGAAAGCTCAATAATTTACATCACCTTCCTGGGAGCGCTTTTTCCAATCGTATTGAATACGCTTCATGGAGTTGAGCAAACACCCGATGTACTTATCAAGGCGTCACAATCTCTTGGAGCATCTCGTTTTGGCATTTTTTGGCATGTCGTTCTTCCAGGAGCGTTACCTTCCATCGCAGCGGGCTTGAGCATTGGAATGGGAGTGAGCTGGTTTTCACTGTTAGCTGGAGAAATCATATCCGGCCAGTACGGCATAGGGTATTTCACATGGGATGCCTACAGTCTTATCAATTACCAAGACATTGTCGTTGGAATGTTGGTCATAGGATTCTTAGGCACAGCCTCCACAGCAGCAGTTAAGTTTCTCACACGCCCGATGCTTAAGTGGCAGAACAGGGCTCGAACAACATGATCTTAACCACTACTTATATCGGCTCTGTAATTCAGCGTCATTGGCGCCGGCTACTTTTTCACGGTGTGTTAGTGGCTGTGATGTTTCAATTCATAATGCTTATAGCGTTGATTGTTCGCTTTCAGGCGTTTCCAAATTATGTCCACTTCCACGACTGGTTGGGAAACATCGCTCGCATTATCGCTTCTACGCCAAGTTGGTCAGACATACTGCGCATAGCTCGGGAGGAGTGGTTGATTGAGATTGGTCAAATGAACTACGACTATGGAACTGGATTGTCCATTTGGAGTTTAAATGTAATTCCAAGCCGGCTATTGGTATTGACCGGGATGGGAGCGATGGTTTCTTTGTGTCTACTAATGGCTGCTGAGCGAACCTGTGCGATCAGCCGACGCAGCGCAAAGGCCACCCTGATGGGCGGATCACTCTTGGTTGCAATGACTAATGCCACCATGAGTTGGGTGGTGTGCTGTGCTACCCCTAGCTGGGTGGTGGGGCTTGCGATGCTTGGTTTGAGTGTGTCCGCCTCGCTGGCTTTGGAGTCGATGGGACCTTTATTGTCGACGAGTGGGTTCTCGCTCTTACTATTGTCGGTATTTTTTATTGGGTGGCGAACTTCGCATGCATTGCCCAATGCACAAACAAACATAGATCCGGTGTCAGGCCATGCTTGAGGCAACAGCAGATCCAGAGGTTGTTGAGGGCCCTCTCCATAGCTCTGAAGACAAGGGTGCCATTGAGTTAGTAGATGTTTCTATCACGTTTGGTGAAGGGGCAGAGCTACATCAGGCGGTCGATAAGACATCGCTGAACATTGAAATTGGCCAATTTGTTTGTATTCTGGGCCCCTCTGGGTGTGGCAAATCTACCCTGTTAAATGCAGTTGCAGGATATGTCAAACCCACCACGGGTGAAGTGTTGGTCGATGGCGAGAGGGTGCAGAAACCCGGACCCGATAGGGGCATGGTTTTTCAACAGTACTCCTTGTTACCTTGGAAAACGGTTGCGGAAAATGTGTCCTTTGGACCTCGCATGGCCGGAATGGGGCGCACAGAGATTAGCCGGACCACAAATACGTTCTTGAGTATGGTCGGGCTGATGAAGTTTGCCAATCATTATCCATCTGAACTCTCTGGTGGCATGCAGCAACGGGTTGGCATAGCACGAGCCTTGGCCAATTACCCTTCAGTGTTATTAATGGACGAGCCTTTCGGTGCATTGGATGCACAAACACGTCTGACTATGCAAGAAAATCTGATGGACATCTGGCGTAAGTTCGGCACCACGGTTGTATTTGTGACGCACGATGTCGATGAAGCCGTCTTTCTCGCTGATCGTGTCCTAATTATGAGTGCCGCGCCAGGGCGCATTGTTAAGGATTTAACAATTGAGTTGCCGCGTCCGCGAAACATCAATATGGCCGCTGAACCTGTTTACATTGATAAGCGTCAACAATGCCTGGAGATCATCCGCGAAGAAAGCCGTCGAGCCTTTGAGATGCAAAACCAATGAGATATCTACTTACTGCAATACTATTGCTTTTTTCCAACACGATTTTCGCCCAGGTGCAAGGTACAACACTTGATGAACCGAAGGACATTCCGAGTTTTACGTTAAGCGATCATCACGGTACGACATTTACTCATCAGGATTTACTGCAAAAATGGACGTTGATCATGTTCGGTTTTAATTCCTGCCCGGACGTGTGTCCATTCACTATGCGGAACCTTGAAAGCGCTATTGCAGAAACCTCTTTGCGAGTACGACCAGACAGTGTTCCTCAAGTTGTGTTCGTATCAGTAGACCCGGATCGAGATAGAGATACCGTATCGGACTATGCGAATTTCTTCCACCCGGATTTTATGGGTGTGACTGGGGAACGAGAACAAATCGATCAGATTGTGGAAGCCACAGACAGTTTTTACCGCCTTATGCCCAAGGACGACTCAGGTTTCTACGATGTTCAACACAGTGCTTTTGTATCAGTTATAGCGCCGAACGGAAAAATGATCGGTCGATTGGAGCCACCCTTTCATGCGGGTAAAACGGCGGAATTTCTAGCTCGTCTACAAATTACTTATCGTCGGGAGTCTGAAAGTTGAAAAAAATATTGTGTGGAGTATGTCTGTGGCTCCTTACCTTTTCATCTTGGGCAGATATAAAAATCGACAATGCCTATGTGCCGAAAATGCCCCCTGCCTCGATGGCTTATGCGGCCTACCTAACCCTTACAAATACCGGTGTTGAGCCGCGAACATTGGTGTCGGTTATATCTAGTGACTTTGATCTTGCCCATTTACATCGTACCGTGATGAAGGAGGGTAAGAGCTCTATGAAGGGAATACATCGGTTGGTGATCGAAGCAGGTGAAACAGTAAGTTTCGAGCCGGGTGGAATGCATGTCATGTTAATGAAGCCGAAAGAGCCTATTGCCAAGCAGGGCAAAATACCCTTGGTGCTTACGTTTGATGATGGTGAAAAAATAGAAATCATGGCCGCCGTCAAATTCATTGAATAAACGATGAAAAGGTATGTCTTTTTGTGCCTGATGTCCGTCACTGTGGCCCAAGCTGGCACCATAGATTCAGGCGAAGAGCCATACGAACGATGTGCCCTGTGTCATGGCCTGTTTGGCGTGTCAGCACATCCAAAATTCCCTAATTTAGCTGGTCAAAATGCGTTATATCTAACAGCGCAGATAGAAGCGTTCATCAACGGCAACAGAGTTAACGATGGTGGCCAGATGAGAAATATTGTCACAGAAATTAGCGCCACCGAGATAGAGCAGGTAGTCGCTTGGTTTTCAGCGCAAGAACCTGCAGCGGCCGTCGAGATAGACAATTCAGACGGAGCTAAGCTTTTTGATGAGGCTGGGTGTGCGCAATGTCACGTAGAGAATCTTGCAGAAGACGAAATGGTTCCATTGCTCCATGCGCAGCACAAAGATTATCTAGCGAAACAGATGCGTGATTACCGGGATGGGAATCGTTTAGGTGAGACTCCGGATCACATCGAATCTCTGTTAAAGCGCTGGACAGATTCTGAAATAGAGGCTGTAGCCATGCATTTAGCTTCTCAGGCGCGTTCTCAGTGAGTACCGATACCACCGCCATCTATCTGTCTGAGAACCTATTCGAACTCAATTGTGGATCGTCCTTCTTAGCCAATGTAGGTGAAACAGAACGTGCTGAGCTTGTTAGTGCCGGAAATAACGTAAAGGTTAATCAAGGAGAGAGTGTATTTAATCAAGGAGATACTCACAACGGTATTTGGATCATTGACGATGGCAGAATTCGCACTTTCTATGCTGGGCCCAGCGGAAAAGAAATCACCTTAGCTTTTTGGAGCATGGGACACTTTGTAGGAGGTCCGGAAGTATTTGGTAAGGGTAAGCATTTATGGTCTGCATCCGCTATGGAAGATAGCAAGCTGCTTTTTTTAAATGGTGACACGTTACGACAACTGGCCTTTGAATATCCTTCTATATCTATCGCTATTATCGAAGGCCTTGAGGGTAAAGGGAAGGCATATTCTGCTTTGATTCAAATGCTTGGCACCCGATCAGTATCTGAAAGGCTGCAACAACTTTTACTAATTCTTGTTGATCATCACAGCAGCGAACACGAGGGCAGTGCAGTTATCACGCGTACAATGACTAACGAGCAGATCGCCACCATTGTGGGTGCAACTCGGCAATGGGTCACCCAGTCTCTCGATAATCTACAGAAAAAAGGCGTGCTAACTATTTCGCGAAAACAGATAGTTGTCCACTATCCGGAGTGTTTGACAGAGTAGGCGGGCAAACCGGCTTTATTTCTACTTCAAGCGGAAGTACCTCCCAATTCATTCCAAGTCAACTCCCAAGCAACTCCCAATATTTTAATCTACAGAGTGTCTGCAGAGTCACTTACGCTTTTCCGTGCTCAATCATGGGTAAAATGTCTGTTAGAAATCAATTGTCGCTTTCAGTAGTTCACGCATCTGGAAATGGGGTTTGCTATGTCAGAAGGCAGGTGTTTATGTGGTTTAACTCGATGGACCTACTCTGGGGCTATTAACTGGGCGGGTTTCTGCCATTGCCGCAGTTGTCGACTTAACTGTGCATCGCCTGTGACAGCCTTTTTCGGTGTACCCAACGGGTCATGGAACTGGATTGGTATCGAACCTGGTATTTACAAAAGTTCCTCTCATGCCACTCGGTACTTTTGCTCAAACTGTGGAACCCCGATGGCGTATGAGTCGACTAAGTTTCCCGATGAGATGCATTTCTACGCCGCTGCACTTACCGACCCGGATAGCGTTAGGCCGACTGAACACTATCACTACCAGGAAAAGCTTGCTTGGTTACATTTATCGGATGACTTACCAAAGCATTCCGGTAGCTCCGCTAGCGACTAAGTGCAAGTCCAATATACATTTGCACTGGTCTTGGCCCGTTGTTCAATAATTATCTGGTTTTTTTACTGGATACAAAATATAGTGCCACTTCTAGGAAGAAGTGAAAATTATGGTAGCACTTCGGTTTTCGATAACCGACCAATCGATTCTGATTCGACTATTGAACGTAATTTAGTAGATCGAACTATTTACGTCATTTTTCATGTACTTTCGAACACACAGTTAGAGAAAGTATTAAATACTGAAGAGTTGATAATGCTGAGACCATCCTGCGTCAGATCTATAAATCTACTGTTAAAAATAGTTTTTATAATGTTAGCGTATTTATAGATAAATCAATTCAATGGTTAGATTCGGTTTAATTTGATAAAGATAAATTCTTGAAAGTATTTCACACCAAAAAAGCAGCTTGGATATTTGCGATACTCCTGTTGCTTGCGCTGGCTGTCTTATTAGTCAGTGTGCCTCCTGATGAATGGACTGAAGCCACCAAATGGGGACAGACTGTTAACGAGCTTGGTGCGCTTGGGGTATTGGTAGTTTTTATAGTGGGTGCATTAACAACGGCAGTTGGGCTGCCCCGACAACTGCTTGCGTTTGTTGGTGGTTTTTCGTACGGCGTGTTGCCGGGTTTACTACTGGGGTTGGTATCGGCTATCTGTGGTTGTGCAATAACATTTTTTGCGTCACGAAGTTTACTTAGAAACTGGGTATTGCGGCGTTACCCTAACGCAGTATCGTGGTTGGATAACATCATCCACGACGACCCAGCCTATAAGATTCTATTGTTACGTCTTCAACCGTTAGGGACTAATTTACTTACAAACTTATCTGCGGGCGTATCCAAAATATCTGCACAGGTATTCTTATTTTTTTCATTGATCGGATACATTCCACAAATGCTCGTGTTTTCGTTGATTGGAAGCGGTGTAAGGGTGGGGTCCGGCGCACAGTTGTTTGTAAGTTTCGTGATGCTGGCCGTGTCAGTATTACTCGGATTGTGGCTGATGCAGCGCCACACGCTTAGGCAAAAGGAATAATGAGACTTCTCTGCATCATGCTGATACTCCCTACTAAGAATAATTAACGTCAACAGATTGTCAATTGCAGGATGCGCCGATGGCGATTGGCCGTCGAACGGCGCAGTGTCGATAATATGACGTGCAATTTATGTGAAGTAAGAATCATTCCGCTTTGGGATCGTTTATAAAACAGTGTTCAAATATTCAGATTGTGTTGGAAAGCGTTCTCATTAACTTCCTTGGAATTGGTTTATTTAGCGCGCGTTAATTCGACAATTCAGCTGTTTCAATTAGACGATTGGAGTGCATATTGATCGGTTTAAAATAGCTCTATAACGATGATATGAATTAGTCGTTTAAGCGTTAACTTAACGGCTATTAATTCTTGAGTAAAGAATAAATACTATGCCTATACAACACGTCAAACTAGATATAGTTTGTTGTAATAAAATATCATGTTTTATTTAAATTTAAGAACCGTATAGTTGCGTTTAAAACCTGTATAAAAGCAATTAATTGGTCATTCATGTGATTGATTTCGGATAACTTCATAGGCTATAGAAAAATAGT
>JAHQVR010000018.1 GCA_019634245.1 Gammaproteobacteria bacterium | reverse complement strand
TTCAATGGAAATTATGCTCGACACGTAGTCGGCGTCTTCGCCTATCCACGGTCGGCTTGTTGTTTTTTCAGATTGTTCAAAGTAAGGCAACTCGACGAGCTTCGCTTCATATTGACCTACGTGTGCAAGCAGTCCACTTGTTTCGTAGTAGGTTTCCAGGATTTCCAGCTGTCCGGTTTCAATAATTAACGGATTGGTTCCGGCAATCGATTCACTTAAGTTGCTTACGCCATCATTGTCATCATCAAATTGCTCAGTATCAGACCACTGACAGCAGAGAAACTTCGTATCGCCGATTTCGCGGGGTTTAATCGAAGCGATCAAATGATTAGCACTATGGCAAATCTTGGTTTAGAACTTGAGCAGAATAATTTTCCAATCTTTTGTGAGAATACTTTTATTCAATGGGAGTTAACCAAAGTAGGTGCTTGCATCGGAGTGATTATGGAAGAAATTGGAGACAATGAAGATAGTGTCGAGAGAGTGCTGCCGGACTCAGAAGCCATCACGTTCCCTGTATGGTTAGTAGCACACAAGCAACTGAATGACAGTAAACGAATTCGCACCGTGTTTGACCATTTATCAGAATCGTTTGCAGAATGTTGATCGGTTAGACATAACAATTACAAAGTTTTGTCAGACAGGAGGAAAAATGAACTCAATAAATTTAAGCGACAAACTGGCGAGCTTTTCGGAGCATTGGTCACCTAAAACAAATACCGAATTTAACGGCCATGAGGTAATGGTTGTCAAGGTAAAGGGTGAATTCAATTGGCACTCTCACGACGACACCGATGATTTTTTCCTGGTTGTCAGCGGCAGCATCACTATAAAAATGCGAGACGGAGATGTTCATTTGAATGAAGGCGAAATGTATGTCGTGCCGCAAGGTGTAGAGCATTGCCCAGTTGCCGAGGAAGAAGCAGAATTGCTACTTATAGAGCCAACGGGGACACCAAACACAGGCGATATAACAACTGCTGCTAAACATCAATCTATCTGACGTTCGTTCAGAGCCGTTTGATACGAAATATGATAGAAAGATTGTTTTGAGATGCACGCTCCTGTAACAATCTATAATTCCAATATTATGCATTACAGTCGACCAACCATGTTTGAAACTGTGGAGGAATTGATATCAGTATGAATGTTGACTTAACGATCAGAAAAAAGAACTGGAGACCGGTTGCAAATCTGTTGCGCAGCGATAAAAGACGCTCTGCAGAGAAAATGAAGCATTACAAATCCATATATTTGGGTAAATCGGATTTTCGCCAGGCGGGGTATAGCATGCTGGAGCTGATTCTGGCACCGGATTTTAATGATGAGACTCTGGAAGCAATAGAGGCTGGTATTGGCCGTGAAATTAATCGCCAAAGCTTCAGGCGCTCTTTCCTACGGATACAAGCGGATTATCACTTCTATTTTGGCTCGAACAGTTTTTTTAATTCGCAAGACAAGCGAATTTATGATTTTTTTGGGTTTGACGACGAACTTAAGGACTTGGTATTCCAAAGAAAGGCTAGAAAAAAATATGATTTGACCGATTTCATGAATATAAGGACTTACCCGTTTTATAGCTATTTGATGAAATTGACGGCCGATGACAATTTACAAACCGGTCGAACGGTGGAGCAATGGCATCGGCGATTGCGTGCTTTGCCGTCTGATATCCAAGCAATTGGGAAAGACGACTGGACTGATGAATTACTGTGTGCTATTGAATGGGGAAGTCGGCATCGTGAACATTTTGATAAAAATGTTGCAGCATTAACTGTCAGAGCAAGAAGTATCTTCGATGATAGTGACGTGCCAGATAATGTAAAGTCCTACTTTCAAAAAACAGTAGATAAACGACTGCAACAATATTTAGTTGACCACGGCGCAGGTGGAAAAATGACCGTTGCGGTTCGATATGAGTCAGAAGAACATCTCGATGCAATGCTCCCAGTCCTGAATCCCAACACTAGATACCCATTTGATTCGGGCCGTGAAGAGGGCTGTATTTACGAATTGATTTTAAGGAGAGGGTATTTGAGAGCCAGTGATAATATTATCCATTCTCTGTGGAAGCAAGGTACTGTCTTTGACAAAATAGAAAAATATGACCAGACAACGCTTGTTTGTGAACTTAAGGCAGGCTTGTCGCGGGGGCCTACTATTCACGGCGTTCAAGGGCTCGCGTATGATGCGAGAGATCTGACTAATCGATATCTAGCCAAAAAAGCAGCGGATGACGATGTCAGTTGCGCCGTGGCGAAAAAATCAAATGTGGCGCTTGTTATAGAGCGTCTGGATGGAGGCTGGTCTGCGGGGAATGCCCTGTGCCATCCATTGCACAAATTGCACGATATTGAAGATCACCCCGAACTTCGGAAATTGGCAGCCTCCGCTGCAACAACGAAAGATCTGTCTCTGGTACTTCTGGATAATCAGAGCACGTTATGGTCTATACGCCAGTAGATTCATGTTGTTATACGGATAAGGCTATATGACTTCTTCTGTACGTAGCTATGGATCGCGTGTAGTTTACGTACAAATGTTGAATTTCTCTCTGATGTCTGTGAATCGCACAGCTAGCTGAGACTGTTGAATTCTGACTGAATTATTAACGCGATGCGAATATCTATAGTCAGCTAAAAAGCTGATAGCGGACACTATAAAAGCCTGATTCGCCCGACTCGGATACTACCGGTTGTGGCCGAACTGAGACGGTCAGGTTCAGTAAAATCTGACACTATATCTAAGATCAATTCCAAGTTTCTACATCTAACATCAAGCGGCCTAGTTCAATTAAGGCGTATCGCTTCAGCAGCAGATCACTAACACATCAAACGTTTATACGGTAGCGTCTTCACCCCATATTTCGCGTAAACGTTTGTCTCTGCCACAGGCAAATCGATATCCCTTATAGCGCACGGGGCTTTTCTTGTAGAAGTCCTGGTGATAGCTCTCTTTGCCTTTGATGGGATAAAACACACCCAGTTCGAGTATGGGCGTTACCACCTTTTGATTTGGGAATCTCTCTACCACGCGTTGCTTAGACAGCTCGGCAAGTTTTTGCTCTTCTTCCGTTGCAACGAAGATCGCGCTTAAGTAGCTCGGACCCTTGTCACAGAATTGCCCTCGCGCATCAAAGGGATCATGGTTAACCCAAAAGTGGTCGAGCAGTTCCTGATAGGTGACGATGTCGGGATCGTAGGTGATCTCTACCGCTTCGTAGTGACCTTTATGATTTCCACTGTAGGTTGGATTTTCAGCGGTACCACCGGTGAAACCCGACACTGCTTCAAGGACCCCGTCCAGCGCTTCAAAATCCTTTTCAACACACCAAAAACAACCACCGGCAAATATCGCTTTTTCGGAGGCCGCAGCTAATCCAGAAGATAAACAGCTGATGGTTAGTGTGAAACAGAAAAGTAACGTTTTCATAATGTTATCTCGTCAATTCGCCGGATTCTGCCTTTGAACAAACCAGCAGTAAAAAGTTCCGCTGCTGGACCCCGATTGTGAGTACTGAATAGCCGTCTGCGTGTCTGGCGCTTGATCGATAAACAGCTCACTCATCCAGTTAACTTGATGCTGCTTCCCAGGCAACCAACACGCTTCGGCCCCGCATCCGGCGCGCTGTTGGGCACTTGCTGAGTTTCTGAAAGGCTGATGGCATTCCGGCTAAGAAAAGCATCGTTCAGAATGGGTCCTATTGGGTCAACTCCCCAAACAACTGCTTTTTTAATTCATGAATTTGAATCTTACCCAGCGCATTTCGAGGCATTGAATCAACAAAAAACACATCCTTGGGACGTTTGAATTTAGCCAAACTGTCGCAGCTGGCCAATATGGTTTCAGCATTAATGGATCCATCAGCAACCACCGCAACCACCGGCACCTCACCCCAACGATCATCTTTTTGTCCAACCACGGCTAAATCACCAATGCCCGGAATTTCCCTTATGACACGTTCTAGTTCTGCCGGATAGATGTTCTCTCCACCCGAAATCACTACATGCTTGACCCGATCATCAAACCAATAAAATCCTGACTCATCCTGGTGAGCCATGTCGCCAGTTTTAAACCAGCCATCTTCGAGGCACTGCTCCGTAGCGTCGGGGTTATTCCAATATCGAGATAATACGTTCTCCCCTCGAACCAGTATCTCACCCGACTCTCCAATAGGCACGTCACGACCATCTGGAGACACCAAGCGAACGTCATTGAGCAGACCCGACCTGCCTATGCTTCCCTCCATATGTGCTTGTTCAATGCGTTGATAAATCGCAGTAGGTGAGGTCTCCGTGGTTCCGTACACCTGAATCAGCTTTAAACCACGTTCATGCACTTGTCGAATCAATGGCAGCGGTACGTCGCTAGAGCCAATAGACACTGCACGCAGGGCGTTAAAATTCGCAGAGCTCCAGTGGGATGTGTCGACCATGGCGCGCAGCACGGTCGGCACGGAATTTATCAACGTTATTTGATCGCTCTCCAGACTCCGTACAGCGCACTCTGGATCGAACTTAGCTTGCAGATGGAGAGTTGCGCCATAAAGTAACGCTGGTAAGGGTTGAATATTAAGCCCGCCAACATGAAACAACGGCAACACATTGAGCACTCTGTCATACGGTGTTAGATCCAACATGTGTTGACTCATCGCCGCACTACAAAGCAACGCCCGTTGACTTAGCACGGCACCTTTGGGCCTTCCAGTGGTACCTGAGGTATACACAATCAGGAGGTCCGATTCCTCGGGAACGGCTGAGCCGAGGTCTATAGCCTGGGTGCTCGGTTCATCACAACCGGAAGGAAACTCATGCGTACCAATGCGCTGCGTATGCATGGAATGACTGTTCGCCAGTTGCCGCGCTGCATCCGCAAACGCCTCATCGAAGAATAGTAGTTTGGGTGTACTGTCCTGAATCACATAGCTCAGTTCGTCGACCGACAATCGCCAATTCAACGGTACTAACACGATTCCAGTCTGCGCGGCCGCAAATAGAGCGATGAACCAGTCGGGATGATTCATGGACAGCAGCGCCACTCGGTCACCCGTTTCCAGACCTAGTTGTTTAAAATACTCAATGCAGTGTTGCGTGAGTACGTTCAGCTGATGATAGGTAATTTGGCCTTCTTCAAAAACGATGGCAGGTTTATCAGGCTGATACTGAGAGTGGCCAGCGAGCCTGCGACACAGACTCATGATTCGTCACTCTCTCCCGGGTTGTACAATGCGGCTTTGCCGATCATGTCCAGGCACAACTCCGCAGTCCACGGCAACATCAATGAACCGCAACGACTGTCTCGATACAACCTTTCCAAGTGCAATGAACGCAACATAGCCTGGCCACCGCAGGTTCGAATGGCTAACTGAGCCAGCTGGTTAGCGTTTTCCATCACAGTATGTTGTGCAGACCAAGCTCTCATAATCGACTCTTGGGAGGGGTTGGGTCGAGCTTCGCTGATACTCTGAAACCAAATAGATTTAGTTTGCTCCAGCATGATTCTCATTTGCGCTACAGCCAACTGTTTTGTCGGATACATGCGCCGTTTTATCGGTGGTGTTCCTGGTAGTTCTCCACGCAAATAGCTCACGGTAAAGTCATAGGCTGCTTGAGCGATACCCATATACGCTGGAGTAAGTGTCATGAACATATGGGGCCACTGTTGCGCTGCATTAAAATAGACTCCACGCGGCATTAGCAGCGCTTCTTCATCGACAAAAACATCTTCGAATATCAGGGTTCGAGACACCGTACCGCGCATACCCAGCGGATCCCAGTCACCTTCCACCCGTACCCCTTGAGCATCTGCTGGTACGGCTACATACATGGTGTTTGCACGCGATGGCATAGCATGCTGATCAGCAAGCTCGGTGCAAAGTGCTCCATAATAATCGGCATGCCCAGACAATGAGGCAAATATTTTTTTGCCATTAATGAGCCAGCCACCATCGGTTCTCAGAGCCGTTGTACCAAAGGCTTTTTTACCTGCGGCAGCTGGCCCACCCTCTGAGAAGGGTTGTGCATAGATCGCTCCTTCATCAAGAATCCTGCGGTAGTGCCTTTCGCGTCCGCGTTGCAGCAGTTGTTTCACTTCCACATCGAGGGTTAACTCATCAGCTAACGGTCCAGTCCATAAGCAAGAGCTCACATGCATATTAAATGTCAGCGCTGTTGCTCCACAGTATCGACCAATCTCTGACGCCGCTAACATGTAGGTTTTAAGGTCCGCGCCTTGCCCACCGGATTTCTCGTTAATACATATGCCAAGCAATCCAGCGTTTTTTAGATCCGCAAAATTTTCAGTTGGAAATTCCGCCTCTCGATCGTAGCGTGCCGCCCTTGGAGCGAAGCGATTTTTACCCAGGCGCTGACATAGGTCGCTTAACTGCGCTTGCTTATCTGTAAGCTGCCACTGTGCAGGATCGAAGATGGGTGCATCTGCCTCAGATGTCTCTATGTCAATAATGGTTTTTTGATTCATGACGAAAAGACAGTTTTTAAGAACTTTTTCACGAGTGAGTTGGTTTTACCAGCACACTCAAGATTCACCAAGTGACCGGCGCCTTCGATAACGTGGAATTCCGAATGGGGTAACTGGTCGGCCATTTTTTTCATCGTCCTTGCTGGCGAATTACTGTCTTCGCTGCCAGCGATCAAACACACGGGACAGCGTATCAGCGGCAGCTCTGTTCGTCGATTAAAAGTCACCAAACAGCGAAGTATCTCTCGATAGGTTTGCACCGAGAGTTCCTGCATCGATTCAATGGCTGCTTGAACCGCGGCTGGCGTACATCGGCTACCGACAATCGCTGGGATCGCAGTTTGTGCTAATTCAGACATACTGACTCCCTGATCTAACGGCTTCAGGCGGGCTTCCAAAAAAGCTTCTTCGAAACTATCGTCGCTACCACCGAACGCCGATGTAGTGGCAATCAATACCAGGGACTTCACTCGCTGCGGCTGGGTGTGATACAGCTCTTGAGCAAGCATACCGCCGATAGACTGACCCATCAGATGAGCTTTTTGAACATCGAGTGCATTCAATAGTTCTATGAGTCTTGTGCAAAGAGTATCAAATGAATACTGTTTTAAGGGCCGAGATTGGCGATAGCCCGGCATGTTCCAAGACACCACCCTATATAGATCGCTCAAACTGTGCATTTGAGGTAGAAAGCTCGCATCATCACCACCGATTCCATGTAAGCACACCAGTGTTTCGGTGTCTCCATGCAGGTTTGGCGGTTCTGCTACCACACACTCCAATCCAGCTAGGTTAGCCCGTTGAATCTGACTCACTCAACCAAAATTCCTGTGTCAACCACGACCCTTCCATCTAAGGATATGGTGCAATTCATCACGGGTAAATCAAAATGTCCGCGCGTGAATCTGCCAGCAAACTCATTCGCGCCAGTAGAGTAGAGAAAATTACCTGCAACAGCGCGTAGCTCAGTGCCATTGATATCAGAACGGTCGTACAACGTTAGTGATTCGTAGCGCGCTGCCCTATTCAAACCCCATCCAACATGGCTGGTTGCGTAGGCAGCTTTATCATCAAAGCTTTCCAAATAAGCTCTCATCAACGCACAGTCTGCCCCAGCCCCATCGATCGATGTAACGAAATCATCTTCTATCTTTAACGTGACTGGTTGTTCCAAGTAGCGCTTAAAACTTAAATTCAAATCCCCCGGTGCCAGTACCAATTGACCGTTCACTGACCGTTCACTGGGGAAACTCACCACCAGCCCCCCTGGCCAATGTGCCAACGTGCCAGGCCTATCCGTCCAGCCCCAGACACCCACTGTTTTTGCATCGACCATGTTGATCGTCAAGTCTGTACCAGCAGGCGATTCGACAGACATCTTTTGGGTATCTTTTAACTGCGCAACAGCACTCTTCACCGTATCTTTCATCTCCGTGCGAGGCACAAGGCGGCTCAAAATTTCTGGGTGTTCATTGGAGATGTTCAGTATGCGAGTCCCTGAGGACAGAATTTGCGCCGTTTCAATGGCGTGCATTAGCCCCTCCACAGTCAGGTCAACAACCACATCACAATCGCACAGCGCGTTGACCGCCTGGGATTGATTGTTCAATGCCAGCGAGGCGCCAGATGATCGTACCAGAGGACCTGCTGGAACCGAGGGTGTTGGTAGTGTCACTCGGTAGTAACTGCAACCAAGGCTGCCGAGAGCCAATTCAGCGAGCTGCACCAAGTCCGGTCGGGTTTGATGTTCGGTTAACACAACAACAGATTCTTTCGAGCTGATCTTGCACAAATCGAACACCTTCACAAAGGCGTCGAGCCAAGCAGCTTCCAGTGTATTAGCAAACATAGTCAAGCGATTCCAATTTTCGACGATAATCAAACCGGATCACCCATTCAATCACTCGTCGACTAGCGTTCCTATTGATCCATAGTGCTCTGGGCAGACCAAATCAGTATTGACAGAGACATTGGCTGCTATGATATCAGGCAATGAGCGCTGCATTGATGCACCCACTGACAGTGCTCTCACATTTCAACGGCAAGGAACCCAGAATGAAGTCACTTAATGTTTTAGCAGTGCTATTCCTGGTGGTGATCGTGGGTTGCTCATCCAGTGATACCGAACGTCCGCCAGAGGAGCCAGGATCACTCACATCCTTCAATACGGTGAATATTCCTTCAGGGTTGCCGAACGCAGCACGTGCCTATGTATTTGACTACGTCATGGTGAGTGTTCAAGGTACCAACACCACGGCACGCGCACAATTGTTTGAACCAATCGCAGCGGCGCCCAGCGATGGTTACGCCTTGGTCGTATGGGCTCATGGCACCACGGGTATTGCGAACGCTTGCGCGCCAAGTAGTTCTTTTGACAATTTTGGTAACTCAACCGCTATCGATGCACTACTGGAAGCTGGATATGCGGTGCTTGCTCCTGACTACGAAGGTTTTGGCACGCCCCAAATTCACCCCTATTACATTCGCACCAGCCATGCCAACGCTATTTGGGACTCTATTCCTGCAGCGCATCAAGTGGAAGGCAGCAATCTCAGCGATAATTGGTCCATTATCGGTCACTCACAGGGTGGTCACGTAGCACTGGCAACCGCTCGGGCAGTCGGATACTCAGCCTATCCCTTACAAGCAACCGTCGCACTCGCTCCAGGGACCGACCTAGTTTCTGTAAGCGATGCTGCGTTTGATGCGATGGATGTGGCGATTAGCTCTGGCGAGCTTCAAGCGTCAGCCGAACGCCTGTACTATCTAAATGTGTATGGCACCTTCATAGCCCATGCGTTTAACGTAATCGATCCCAACTTCGAACCCGAGAGCATGTTTGGTGATTCGATCGCACCGCTTATGGATGAGGCATTGAACGAGTCTAATTGTGGAGACTTCGCCACTTCAGTGGCAAATACTGTGTCCCAATATGCCGTGGCAAACAACACAGTGGCAGGGTTTGCTGGCATCAACAGAAATTGGCACACGATACCGAGCCTGGCTGAGCATATTGCCAATGAAGCGATGAGCGATGAAGGGCAAGATTCGCCGCTGTTGATCGTTCAGGGCGACCTGGATCGCCAAATCCCCATTAGCGCTACGACCGCATTTGTGGAAGCACAACAGGCTTTGGGAACCGACATCACGTACGAAATTATTGCCGGCGCTAACCATTTTGCAGTGGGCCGGTCCGATTTTCCAGTCGCCCTCAATTGGTTGAGGGAGCGGTTTCCGCCTAATTGAGTTTCCATAGCTTGAACCGATAGGGCGCTCCCAGCCAGGTTTTGCCTGGCTTGGCTCCTTTTTCGTTTAACTCATAGCAGTATTGCCTTTAGCAAAGACTATCTTAAGATCAACGGTGCTAAACTAGCGCGTTCAATATTGACCATTTCTGCGCTTCCTACATATTCCTAACTCTCAGGCCTCCTCGTCGTGATCACAGCTGCGAACGTCACTGTTCAGTTCGGCTCAAAGCCGTTATTTGAAAACATTTCAGTTAAATTCGGCGATGGTAATCGCTATGGGATGATCGGAGCCAACGGTTGCGGTAAATCCACATTGATGAAAGTGCTGTCGGGAGAATTGGAGCCCAATACCGGCAACGTTTCAGTCACGCCTAACGAGCGAATTGGTGTATTGAATCAAGACCAATTCGCCTTCGAAGAATACTCGGTTATTGACACCGTCATTATGGGCCACTCGGAGCTCTGGAGAATCAAGCAGGAACGCGATCGCCTGTATGCCCTTCCCGAGATGTCTGAAGACGAAGGTATGCAAGTCGCAGAACTTGAAATCGAATTTGCCGAACTGGATGGGTATTCGGCTGAAAGCCGGGCTGGAGAATTTCTCAATGGTGCTGGTATTGAAGAATCCTTACATTTTGGCCCCATGAGCGAAGTTGCCCCAGGATGGAAATTGCGGGTGCTGTTAGCTCAGGCATTGTTCGCGGAGCCAGATCTACTACTACTCGATGAGCCTACTAATAACTTGGATATTAATGCAATCCGGTGGCTTGAAGGCGTGTTAGGAAAATTGAAGAGCACTATGGTGGTGATCTCCCACGATCGTCACTTTCTAAATTCAGTATGCACCCACATGGCGGATATCGACTACGGTGAGCTTCGAGTATATCCCGGCAATTATGACGACTTTATGATTGCATCAACTCAAGCTCGGGAGCAGCTGCAATCCGAGAACAGTAAAAAGAAGGCACAAATCGCAGACTTACAGCAATTCGTTAGTCGATTCTCTGCCAATGCCTCCAAAGCAAAGCAGGCTACTTCTCGAGCTAAGCAAATTGAGAAAATACAACTCGCTGATATAAAGCGCTCCAGTCGAGTCAGCCCTTATATTCGCTTCAATCAAGAGAAAAAATTGTTTCGCCAGGCGCTGGAGTTTGAAAATCTGTCGAAAGGGTTTGATGATGAAGCACTGTTTAGCAAGGGCAACCTGATGCTCGATGCCGGCGCTCGTCTTGCCATTATTGGAGAAAACGGCGTGGGCAAGTCCACATTGCTGCGACTACTGGTGGGAGAGCTCGAAGCAGATCAAGGCGATATTAAATGGTCTGAAAACGCCGCTATCGGTTACGTGCCTCAAGACAGTACAGAGGAATTTAGCAGTAATTTAAGTTTATTCGATTATATGAGCCAGTGGCGAAAACCCAGCCATGACGATCAGATAGTCAGAGCCACACTAGGACAATTGCTGTTCTCCTCAGATGATTTTCAAAAGCCTGTTCAGGTTTGTTCAGGAGGCGAGAAAAACCGATTGCTCTTTGGCAAACTGATGATGTCTCAACCGAACGTGTTAATTCTGGATGAACCCACCAATCACATGGATATGGAGGCTATTGAGGCGCTGAACCTGGCACTCAGTTACTACGAAGGCACCATTCTGTTCGTCAGCCACGATCGCGAGTTTGTATCGTCGCTGGCAACGCAGATCATCGAAATTAAAGACCATTCGTTAGTAACATTCTCCGGCACTTACGATGAGTACCTGGCAAGCCAACAGCTGGAAAGTAAAGCAGCCAATGGTTAACGTCATTGTCGGCACCCAAGCTTTCATGCTCTGTATGATGATATCAAGACTCGTACATCCGTTTTCGGTAGTAGGTTCAACCAATGAAGCACTAAAATGGATCGACGTACACTTGTTGCGTTAAGTGTAGAAAAATGATTGGAGCCAAGTGGGAAAAGTAAAATGAAATTATCAAGTACTGTGTGTTTTACTCTACTTACAATAGTAATATTTTCAGTGTGGGTGGCTTTCGCACTTCTGGTAATCAACCCGTATCTTTATCCCTATATTCCAGGTTATAGGGTGGGCAATCCCTGTGGCTGGGAACTGGTAGCGTTAGCAGCTAGCCTATACACAGCGTACAGACTACGCTCAGCATGGGCGAAGCCATGTTGTCAAGCATCGAATGGTGTAGTAACACTGTCTATAAGCACGAGGTTTACTTATTTTATATTGGCTTATATAACAGCTGGTGTACTAATATTTCTATGGCAATACAGTATCTTCTCAGCAAGTATCGGGTAGTACTAGTAACTATCAGCACAAAAAAATCAGTGCAAATCGACACTTTGCAAGCTTACCAAAATGGCGTTCCACTACACTCCACCACACAACAATCTGACCAGCTTAAAAATTCCGTTTGACCGAAGCGTTAAGGACCGCTTGTAAGAATGTAGCAGCCTACCATTCCCCTGAAAATCAGTACGCGTGACCGTTAGCATTCAGTACTTTTCAGCTGCTCG
>JAHQVR010000180.1 GCA_019634245.1 Gammaproteobacteria bacterium | reverse complement strand
ATAATATAAATCATCGTATGATCGCAGCAAGTAGGTGTTTCCAATTAGGCTCATATTAGATTCATGGACGATAATATCTATATATGCAAACTGCCCCAGGTCGACATGGTTACGGAGTTTTTTCAACATCTCCACCGCCTTGGTCAGTTGATCAATGTGCTCTTCTGTTGGTGTTCTGGGCGTAAGTTCTCCAATTAACTCTGCCAGCTTTAACCTTAATTGTACTGCTTCGTTTAAATGTTCATAGTCGAGCTCGGTGACTATGGTGCCGACACCGTGACGGTTAACCAGCAAGCCCTGATATTCAAGGCGCTGTAGGACACTTCTTATCGGAGTGCGGCTAACATTAAACTCTCCTGCCAGTTGATCTATATCCAGGCGCTCTCCCGGTGGATATTGCAGAAGCGCAATTCTGCGCCTTATTTCATAGTGAATCTCATGGAAGCGTAATCGGGCAGGAGTGTTGTCATTGAGTTGGCTCGTGAGAGTATAGGCTTTATCTACCACTTTTTTTGTTTCTCGCCTCGACAGCATTCTATTCAGCGGTTAATTTTATAGTAAGTACCTTAAAGATATCCAAATTACACAATCAATACCGGGCATTCGGCAAGGCTGGTAACTTTGTGTGAAACACTGCCCAGTAAATGTCTATTTGAATCACTCAGACCCCTCGAGCCCACGACAATGAGTTCTGCAGAATACTCTTTGCTGAACCTGATGATTTCTCTTGCGGGCCCGCCACCCACATAAAAGGATCTGACCTTACTCACTCCGGCATTGACAGCCCGTAGTTTGCTTTTTTCAGCGACTTCCTTGGCATATTCAGCAAGTGCTGCGTCCGTAGAATCTGTAAGCTCCGGAGAAACCATGGAAACTGATGCTTTCCACATAGTGTGTAAATGGTATACGGATAAAATGATGAGGTCCGAGTCGTGGATTTTTTGAAGATTGATGGCCATATCAAGCGCATATTGACCATTTTCCGAACCATCAGTCGCGAGCAATATTACCTTGAACATTTCAATACACTCACTGTTTGTCAAAGGCAATATCGCGTAAAAACAAGGCAATTTCCGGAAAGAAAATCAACAACACCGAAACTGCCAGCAACATAACAACAAATGGTGGAGTGCCCCTTATCACTTCCAAATAGGGTCGCTTGAACACGGCAACTGCGGTAAATATATCGCAGCCAAATGGCGGCGTCGCTGACCCGATTGCCGCTTGCAGGGTAATTAGTACGCCGACATGAATTGGATCCAATCCGGTACTTTTGATGACGGGTGCAAAAATCGGCACAAAGATCAGGATCACTACAATTGGATCTACAAACATACAACCAACAAAAAAAGCGATAGCTATCGTAAAAAGAACACCAGTCTGCCCCATCTGATCGATACCTATCGCTCCAAGCAGTTGCTGCGGAATTTGTGCAAAAGACAGGACCCAGGCGAATGCAGCCCCGGCACCCACTAAAATGAAAACCACAGCAGTCACCATTCCGGTAGACTTTGCAATGGAATAGAAATCTCGAATGGTTATCTCACGAAAAATTACTGCTTCCAGTAACAATGCGTAAAGGACACTTGCCGCAGCCGCTTCTGTTGGGCTAAAAACTCCACCAAATATGCCGCCTATGATTAACACCGGAAACCCCAATGGCCACAAAGCTCGCCTGATCGCGGTTACTCGCTCAGTCCAGCTGGCGGCTTCTTCAGTGGGCACACTGTTTATTTTCGCGTAGATCATGCTGTAAATCGCGAAGAAAACCAGGATCAGAAGACCCGGTCCCAGTCCGGCAACAAACAACTCTGGAATAGACGCTTTGGCGACCACACCGTAAATGATCATACCAATACTTGGCGGGATCAAAAATGCGATATCACTTGCGTTAACGATGAGAGCCAATACAAATGAATCTTTGTATCCTCCTTTCAGCATTCGCGGTCGCAGAGGCCCTCCAACAGCGACAACGGTAGCCTGAGTCGAACCAGATACGGCTCCAAACAATGCACAAGCCGACGCGGTACTGACAGCTAAGCCACCTCGCACGTGGCGAATGAATGCCATCACCATATCGATCAGGCGATCTGCAGACTGCCCACGTGTCATGATATCCGCCGCGAGAATAAACATTGGCACAGCTATAAGCGATGCCGGGCGAATTCCACTCAACATTTGTTGAACCATAAATTCGGTTTTTCCAACATCCCCGAACAATTGCAGAACGCCAATAAACGCACCGGCTATCAGGGGAATCATCATCGGGAATCCAAGCAGTAGCAGTACTACCATCGCTATAAATATAGTCAGTGCCACAATTACACCTCTATCTCTTTAGCTTCTTGTTCTAATAGATCCGTCGATAAATAGATCGGCTTGTTACGAATATTCTTGATAAATGTCAGAAAATACTGAATACCGGTTACCAGAAACCCCACCGGCACCCATAAATACGAGATATAAACTGGAATACCCAACGCAGGGTAAATTCTGCCTTTAGAGTGGAGATTGAGAATGTACTGGATTGAATACCAGGCTAACATCAGCATAAATAGTGCAGTCACCAGGGTCATCAAGGTCATGAGGACCTTACGGGTTTTCTCTGGAAGTGCATCGTAAATTGCCGACATACGGATATGTCGCCCATGCCTTGCTGCGTAACCAATTCCAGCAAAAGTCACCAACAGTATAAATATACTGTTCAGTTCTTCAGCAAATACAATTGAATGATTAAAGAAAAACCGACTGATTACATTTGCTATGGTGTTGATCGCCATCAAGATAACCCCGATAGCCATGATCACTTCTTCCAGGCGTGCGATGAGACTATCAACCGTATCGAGGATACTACCGGAAGAACGATTTCTTCTATTCTCGGTCATAATTTTGATCCCTTGAAGGAACGCAACAAAGTACTTTCCCTGTCTATTTCAAAACCATGTCGGGATCACGCCTCAACATAATTCCGACATGGTTGAAACAGTAGGGTGTTAGCTTGCAGCGGCCCTCATGTCTTCTTTCATCTGTTCAATAATTGCCTTACCCCGTTCACCAGCTTTCTCAATAAACGCTTCTTCAACCGCCTTGGCGCGCTCAATAAAAACCGCTTTCTCTTCGTCATTTAATCGATTTATTACCGCGTTCGGATTTGTTTCCTTGATTTTTTTGAGCCCCTCTTCATCCATACTTACTACAAGGTCCAGAATATAGTCCTGTGCTGCTGATGCAGCATTCTTGACTAATTGCTTGTCTTCGTCGCCAAGGCCGTCAAAAAAGTCTGAATTAGCCATCACTGCGGTGGTGTACTGGGCATGTCCGGTATAGGTTAAAACTGGTGCCAAATCATCTAATCCATAAGCTTCGATCCAAATCGTCGGATTCTCCTGGCCATCGACCATATTGGTTTTCAGCGCACCAATGAGCTCTCCCCAGGGTAATGCTATTGGTGACGCTCCGAATGATTCGTAGGTTTTTAGCAACAGCGGGGACGTCATGGTTCGTATTTTCATTCCTTCCAGTTCTTCGGGTGTCCGGAAAGGCTCCTTGGTGGTGACCACTTGTTCTCCTTCCGGGAATACCGCGAGTAATTCAAGCCCGTGCTCACGATAAATCTCGTGGAACATTTCGTTAACAGCTTTACCTTCTTTGAAATAACTACGAACCTGCTGGGGATCTGTAGGCTGAATATAAGGCACTAGAAATGCTTCCGCTTCCGGAATCATTGCACCGGTAAATCCGGGAGACTGATCGATGAATTGCAATAATCCCGCTTGAGTCTGCTCCATCGCATCAGCGGATTCACCAAGACTTCCTACAGGATAAATTTTAACAGTGTGATCAGAGTTGGCCTCAATCTCTTCTTTAAATTTAGTGGCGTACAGTCCCTGGGGATCTGTCAGCCCTTCTTCCATAACGTATTTCCATTCGTCCGCAGAGGCCTGGACAACCAGAGACCCTGCTATCAACCCAATTAGAGACAAAATAAGTTTAGATCGCATTTTAATTTCCTCGTTTTCGGTACTTAGCATGTGAATTGGCATTGATTCCGAAGTTGCTCGCGCAGAACAGTTTCCGAACCAGAACAGCTAAAAATAGTACACGTATGAATCTCGAAAATCAACGAGATATACATATCTAGGAAATATTATGGAAAATATTATTTGATTTTTTTATTGAAACTATTATATATTGTTGTTTATTAACATTTTATGTGCAAATATTAGCAAGAAAAATTAGCTCTTGATATTAGATGTGTATTTCTAAGATGAATCGGCAATTCCAATATAACCGTTGCTATGGCTACAAAAATGCAGTCGCCCCTCCAAAACCAAATGCGAATTAAATCTTGTGAGCAACATTGAACAGTCGCAGCAGACCGCTTTGTTCAAGGCGCTTCCCGTCAAATCAAAGTGTGTACTGGATGAAGGACCTGCCAGATATCGTATCGGGCTGATCGCTTTGGCCAGTGATTATGTGAGCGAACGGGATTTCATGAACATGCGACCCAATGACGAAATCGCTATTTTTGTGTCGCGTATTCTAAATTTGAATCCGTGTACGGTGGAAAATTTGATGACGATGGCGCCACGGGTTACTGAAGCAGTGTCACTAATTATTCCCGATGGCCGGCTGGATGCTGTGGCGTATAGCTGCACATCAGGCACAGTGGTGATCGGCTACGATTCTATTGTCGATAGCGTTCATGCAGCCCGCCCCGACATTCCTGTCGCTACCCCGATTACAGCTGGGGTTGCCGGCCTGGCAGAATTTCATGCCAAAAAGCTTGCTGTTCTGACGCCGTATACTGATAACGTAAATCGTTCTATCGCAAACTATATTGAAAAGAGCGGCTTCAATATCGTTGCATTTACCAGCTTTATGATGGCTGATGATAATGACATGGCCAAACTGTCACCGGAAACGATTTTCAATGCCGCGGTTGAAGCTGATCGTACGGATGCAGACGCTCTTTTTATTTCATGTACTGCTATACGCGCTGTCGATGCGATTGAGCGTATCGAGCAAAAACTAGGAAAACCCGTGATAAGTGCGAACCAGGCACTGTTCTGGCAGGCGTTGCGATCTACCGGATATCAACGTCCTGTTTCTGGATATGGGCAATTACTGAGACTCGATAAAGACTGGAATCCCGCGATTTTGCGCAACACGCAATGACGGGCTAACCAGTAATTTGAAAGCATCAATTCTTTTTAACAGGTTTTAAGTGATGAAAAAGTCGCCAGTATCAACAACCGTTGATTTTGAACGTACTGGCGTTCAACACGGATTTCTCAAGTTACCACATTCTCACGACCGCTCTGGTTGGGGTTCTCTAACGATACCGATTACAGTTGCCAAAAATGGTAATGGGCCGACCGCATTGTTCACTGGTGCTAATCATGGCGATGAGTTTGAGGGGCCGGTTGCATTGTGGGATCTCGCGCACACCATTAATGCTGATGACTTGTTCGGTCGGGTGATCATTATACCGGGAATGAACTACCCGGCGCTTCGAGCCGGTAAAAGAACCTCACCTATCGACGGCGGCAATATGAATCGCGTCTTTCCAGGCAATCCTGAAGGCAGTATCACAGAGAAAATTGCAGACTATTTTCAGCGTACATTGCTGCCAATGGCCGACTTCGTTATCGATTTTCACTCAGGCGGGAATACGATGGAATTTGTACCATTCTGTTGCGCACATGTTCTCGACAACAAAGAGCAACAAGCACAATGTGTAGCCGCCATGCGCGCATTTAACGCACCAAATTCCATGATGTTACTCGAGATCGAAGCGGACAGTATGTACGACACAGCGGCTGAAAATATGGGCAAGGTATTCATCAGTACTGAACTGGCGGGCGGCGGTACAACAACTGCTTACACAGTAGGCATCGCGAAAAGGGGAGTCAGGAATATTCTTCTTCATGCAGGAATAATAAAAGGCAATCTGGAAATCAGGAACTCTCTCAGTCTCGATATGCCCGATGGCGATTGTTTCATATTCAGTGAATCAAGTGGATTGATAGAGCATAGTGTTGATTTAGGTGATCGGGTTAATGCCGGCGACCTGGTTTGTCGTGTACATAATATCGAACGAACAGGGATAGCGCCGACGGAGTATCTCGCAAAAATCGATGGTGTAGTTGCAGGCAGACATTTTCCTGGAATTGTCGGAATGGGAGATTTTCTATCTGTAATTGCTGTGCCAATGTGACTATTGCATACATCTGCTTTGATCATCCTGTTTTTCTGTTCAAGCCTGTTTAACGATCAGAATTCCGTAGCACCAATTTCCACCACTCCGTATCAAGCGAACTCTTTATTTTCAGTGAACACGATACTTATGTCACAGACAAGTCGAACAGAATTTGTTAATCACCCAGGTAGCATCGACCGTTGAATAACAGGCAATAAAAACATATGAATTTATCT
>JAHQVR010000179.1 GCA_019634245.1 Gammaproteobacteria bacterium | reverse complement strand
GATAGCGCTGATTATTTGCTCTTCTGTATATCTTTTTTGCTTCATGTTGAGATCTCCTAAATACTAGGTTAATTGGAAATCTCATCCTTGTCATGGTGTTAATATCGGGGGAAAGGTCAATTAGCCTTCCAAATTAGAAGCGACCTTGTAGGGCCCTTTAATGAACAAGATTAATATGGCTACAAGTAGCATCAAAGAAACGTAGCAGAGTGGAATACCTTCGCTGTTACCCGCTCGCAGACCGCCATTGGTTGATGGACAGATCCCGCCACCGCCAAACATTTCTGCGAGGGAGGCGAGGAACGCGATTACGAACGCGATCCCCCATCCAGCACAGAAAAATGGTGTTTGCAGCCTTTGTGGTTAATGATAAGAGAGCCGAGCATTAAGCCATATCCGATCGTCACTAGATAACAAACAGGTATATTCAACAAGCTAGGGCAAGCCAGGCCATTCATATTCTCTAAGCTCACTTTACCGACGCTGACGAAACCAAAAAGTATAAATATCCAAAGCGAAAACGTGATGATTGGATAGGATTTCATGAATTTTCTCAGTCAGTGATTATTTGAAAGTCAGTTGTTGGTTTAGATACCGACCATCCCGATTAGCTGCCTGACCATCGAGGTAAGTCACTGAGACGGACGAAGCGCTTTGCGCACCCAACCCAAAGATCAAATTGTGACTTTGATCCGAACATAGCCCCTCGCCGACTACAAATGTTTGGTGAAGGGTGGTGCCATCTTCGAGCACGACCTGAACTTTTGCACCGACTGAACCCACAGTGTTAGGTAGCTGAACTTTCAGGTAATTGGCGTTGCCTCCTGCGCTAATGAATACTCGTTGTGGGCCTTGCAAATTCACGTGGACTAAATCCGGGTATCCATCTTGATTAAAATCTGCGGTAAGGGGGCTTATTCCAAAGTTTCTGTTTTTTATCCCGGCCTGTTTGCCGACTGCAGCAAATTCGCCCGATTCATTCTGAATCATAAACCTACCATCTAGTCGCCATGCTGAGATGATATGCGTTGGAAAGCCAACGTAGTTTTCTGACACAACAAGATCATCCCTACCATCGAGATTGAAGTCTTCAAATAACGCCCCCCATGAAAATTCGTAGTCGGCGAGCTTTACTTTGTCCGCTACATCTTCGAAGCGAAAACCACCCTTGTTTTCAAACATGATCCATTTTTTACTCAATACTTGTTCTTCGCGAAGGTCGCCCCTCACAATCGCGTCTGGAGTTGTGCTGCCGACATTAGAAAAGTAGAAATCAGGTGAGCCATCGTTGTTGTAATCAGAGACTGCTATGCCCATCGGGTAGGAGAAATAGTTAGACGTTGGATTGGGCATGTCTTTGAATTTCAGATTACCCATGTTTTTCCAGGTTTTAACAGTCCCGGTGTCATGTGCTACCACTAAATCTTCTAGGCTGTCGCCATCGACATCGATGAAAATGCCCTGGAAAGTATTGTGTTGATAGTACAGACCAGATTCACGAGTGATGTTCTCGAATTGATTATTACCTTTGTTAATGAACAAAGCGCTAACGCCGCCGTAGACTATGTTGAAGATTGTTTCGCCCTCCACGTGCTTGCGCGCGATATAGCCAGCAACATACATGTCAAACAACCCGTCCCGGTTGAGATCACTCACTGCAACGGACAAAGGGACAGACTTTTCATCAAATTCAAGATCGAGGTACTGCCCAGTGAACTTGCCGTTTTCATTGTTGTATAACCAGACGCCAGATTGTCTGGCGACTAGCATATCAACGTCGCCGTCTGTATCAAGATCGAGCGCGATAGAGCCGAATGTTTTGTCCGGCGTTTGCTTAACCCAGCCGGTTTGGGCTGTTATATCGGAGAACTTACCATTTTCAAATTTATAAAACGCGTCAGCCTGATTGATGCCGCCACCAAAAAACAGTTCTTCTAATCCATCGCCATCTATATCAATTACTGCGCTGGCGGTGAATGGTATGGTTTTGGTCTTGTCGTAGGTCGGAACAAAATCAATGGTTTGCTCGACAAAAGTTGGAATGTCGATATTATTTGTGTTGACTTGGTAGTCAATGGCTCGATCATTTGCGGTTAGCCAAAACAAACCCGCAATCAGGATGGCAACAATAATTGCCAGGTAACTCAAAATCGACTTTATTAATTTAGCTGCTGACATGCTTATTCCTCAGAGGTGGTGGTGGCTCGTGCATGCATCAGCGACAGAGCGAAAAAAATAAAAAAGGCTATGTTTAGAGCAATTGGCATCATGTGCTTACCAATTTGGGGAGCGATCAGATAGATCAAAAAGCTGGCGATAATGAGTACGAATGGGTTTAAAACAGCCATCCATCGTGGGTAATAACTACGTCCTGTCATACTCAGCCAAATAATAATCAAAGAGAGGATCAACGCAGTAATTCGCACCACGGTCAATAGAGTTTCATAGCGTAGCTCATACAACTGAACGAGGCTTTCAATCTCTGGCGTAAGAGGCAATTGCATCAGCGCTGAAATACTGGCCCGTGAACCTATCCACACCGCGCCTAATATGAAACCAAAAGCACCGATAAAAAATGCCGAAAGTGCAGCTGTTTCATTTGCTGGTCTTAACATTAGGTAAATGTGGTAGCAGCCGATTGTGTACATCGTGGCACCGAATACCCCGAAGAAGTGCCCAAGCGTGGTACGACCATCGTTGATTCCTTGCATAAATAGGAAGCCGCCGTCATTGAAACGTGCCAATGGATCATAGTGGAGCAAATATTCTCCAATCCCAACCAATACGGAAGCCAGCAGGCCGATTATGCCGCTGACGATTATCTTATTATTCATATAGTCTTTATCCACAGTAATATGACTCAATGCTTAGGCAAAGAGCATGTTCTACCTATAAAGACTGAATTCAATGCAATTGGTTACATATTTTTATACTCAAAACAAATTTGACATGATCAAGCTTAAACTCGAACATAGGACAATGTTCGTTAAACTCCTGTACCAACTTCTTCTCTGCACGGTTTAGTGGAGGAGATAATCCGATGAAGCTGCCTGCCGAGGGTCAAAGCGGTGAAACTGAGGTGTTAGCACAGCCTGAGGGAGCTAAGAAACGGCCTGCAATCATTGTCTCGAATAGCGTCTTTGTGGAAACGGTACGCAAGAACTATTCACTCTATCTGGCCAAATGTTACGCTTATGTTCATTGTTCCAATATGGCTGAAGACGCAGTACAGGAAGGGGTACTTGCAGCGCACAACAATTTGCCGTCGCTGCAAAACGAAGCAGCATTGGAAGGTTGGCTGTACCGGATTATCGTCCGCAAAGCCATTGATTTGTTGCACAAAACACGTAAACAACCAACTTTTCATGAGGATATGGAAGAGTTGGTTAATTATGACAAGAACGGTTTCCTCGTTGCTCCAGTATGGGCCGAAGTTTCTGACCCCGAACAGGAAGTTCTTAAACAAGAAGGCTTGGAGAAAGTCAATACTGCGCTCAACTCACTTTCTGACGAGTATCGTATTCCATTGTTGCTTAAAGATTTTGAAGGTTTTTCAACAAAAGAAGTTGCAGAGATTTTGAATCTGACAACCAGCAACACAAAGGTGAGGGTTCATCGAGCTCGCATCAAACTTCGAGAGCAACTAAACAGCTACTTTTTTCCAGATTATTTGGGGGGTGAACAATGAAAGGATCTCGGGTAGCAAAATTGGCCATACTGAAAATCATGAAACCAATCATGCCGATTGGCGGTTGGTACCTGAGAGTCTCTCCGCGCATGATCACCTGTCGTGAGTTCAATGATTTTATCTACGACTACACAGAAGGATTACTGTCCGAGAAACAATTAAAATTGTTTGAGCGCCATATGCGTGTTTGCCCCATGTGCCGAAACTTTTTGAAAACCTATTCTGCCGCTTTTAAAACAGGCGCGTTATTTTTCCCCAATAGTGACCAGCAAGTACCAAATTCTGTCCCGGAAGATTTAATTGCCGCAATAAGTGACATAAATGACTCTTGAAGATATTCGACAGAGTGGAGCTTTCTATAAAACAGGACTGGTGATAGCGCAACATATATTTACACGCCATAAGGCTTCGTGGTTTGAGATCGCTAAAGTACTGTGACAAACCCCGTTTTCATATCGCTCCGCTTCGATCGCAATGACTGTTAAGGGCAACTTTCTGCCTTTTCACTTACATTGGGTTGATTGAATGAACAGACTGTAGAATACATCGTCGATGTCGGTGACAGAAAACACAAGCTAACGCCTACCACTCAGGACAAAACTATGGCAAATCGTGATTCCACCCTATTCTGCAAATATATCCCGTGTAACAATCTATTTTCAGCTGTTATGAATATATTTTTGCAAGAACAAGTATTGATATGAAACCAAACAAGCAGTTCACTCTCAGTTGTATAGCAATCGCGATCTGTCAAGCTTTATTGATACAATCATCGGGTGCCGCAACGGTAACCGTAACATCTCAAAGCGATGAAACGCCACTTAGTAACCCTGATGGTTGTACCCTTCGTGATGCAATTGTCTCAACCAATACGGCATCAGTTTCCGCAGACTGCACTACCAGCACATCGGGAACTTTTGGGATTGATGACACTATTTTATTTTCATCGTCTTTATCAGGCACAATCAGCTTGAATAATGAAATTATGGTCACGACAACAGTCGAAATAGTCGGGCCAGGAGAAGATGCTTTAACTCTTGATAATACCTCAACACCCCGGGTGCTCTTCTTGAATGAAGCCGACGACGTGGTCGTCAGTGATCTCACCTTCAATAGCGCGGCTGCAGTAAATGCAATTTATGTCCTTAATTCCGACAATGTCGTACTCCGTAACAATCGGTTTACAAACTTTGATGGTGGTCATGGTGTCTATGCATACAACAGCAATGGCTTTCAAATGGAAAATTGTATTTTAGCCGGTAATTCTGGATCAGTCGGAGGCGCATTAAATATTCGAAGAGCTGATAGTTTTAGCGTTACCAACAGCCTCTTTTATGATAATTATGCTAGCAATCAAGGAGGTGGCATATCTGTTATAGACTCAACCAATGGAGTGATACGCGCTAACACCGTTAGCGGTAATAGCGCCTCAAAAGGTGGCGGTATAAGCGTATTCCGATCCAATAATATCACTATCGCTGATACCACTATTTCTGGTAATCATTCAGTTGATGCCCCAGGTTTGAATGATGATCGTGGAGGTGGTCTGTTTCTTTCAAGCACAGGATCTACAGAACCCAGCAATATTTTTGTTCACAACAGTACGATTTCCGGTAATAGTTCAGGCTTATGGGGCGGTGGAGTATATTCTTCAAACAGACTATCAAGCACATGGGTTAACAATACGATTGTCAATAACTACGTCACCATGCCTGGCAATGGTGGTGGCATTAAGCTAATTACAGGGGCTGGGCTTAGCCTTGGAGCAAACAATATTATTGCAAATAATAGTGGCGGCGACTGCGACCAGTTATTGATTTTTTCTGACCAGGCTTCAAACTGGATTGGAGATGATTCTTGCACTGGCGAAGCAGATGGCGAACCAATGCTGGGACCCTTGGAAGATAATAAAGGCCCGACATTAACTCACAAACCTCTTCCTGCCTCTAAATTGAACCGCGCTGGTGACACCACTGCTTGCAACGATACGCCTATCAATGGCCTAGATCAACGAGGAGTCAAACGAGGGGAACGTACATGTACCATAGGCGCAGTAGAATTTATTGACAATGGTTCATTTTTCACGATCCCAATGAATAACGGAAAGTCTATAATTTTTAGTTTGTAAAAGTAATTACGACAATCATAGGGTTTGTTCTCTTCTAGCCCCACCTTATTCGTCCAAAGCACTCAAACGTTGCTCTAGCCGCTGACTCCGTTCTTCTAACTTGCGCTCGGCGACTTCTAGCTCTCGTTTCTCGCGTTCCAACTTATTGCGTTCTTGTTGCAAGCTGAGTTCTTCCTTCTGCATTGCGATCTCTACGGCATCTTTTTGTTTTGGTTGCTCGGCAGCAACTGGCGCGGCGCGGCGCAGGGTTGAAACTCTGGTCGCTGGCTGACTCTGACTAGCCTTTGGTTTGCTAACCGCAACGGCTGGGGCTTTTCTAGCAGGTGCGCTATTGCTCGTGGATGCAAGACTTTCGATGTTTTCGCATACCTTGTTGGCCATCATTTTTTTAGACCCCGCGCACGCGAGTTCTCCACTCTTGACGCACCACTCATCTTGTTTCAATTTTTGCCGTATCGCGATGTTTTGAGAACTCCCTTCGCAACTCACTAGTGCTTGCCAATAGGCATCCTCCCCTTCTTGTTCGAGCAGTTCACTGGAGACGTTTTCGACCACTGCGGCATGTGCGGCGTTGGATAAAACAAGCATCATGCAAAATAATAAAGCCTGACAATACGCGCTCTTCTCGCTACGAATATTCTTGATCAATTCCTGTAACTGCACATGCATTATTGCAACCTCGCCTTACGTTCCAAAAGATTCAATTCTCGCGATTGTAGATCAACTTCTCTGCGCCTTAGCTCTAGCTTTCGCTGCACGAGTTCAACTTGTTGTTGCTGCAGCAATACCTTTTCCTCCAACAGTTCGGTTCGGGCTTTGTCTTTGTCGGCTGCGAGTTTGTCGCGCTCTTGATTGCTTGCGCGTTGAATCTCTAGGGCATCTCGATACTCGCTGGAGCACACGCTAATCGCGACATCAATTTTTTCGATGGCACACATCTCCGGAACATCCCTGGCGCACCAAGGCCCCTCTTCGTCTTGTTGTGTGATGAAACGTCGCGTGGTCAGATCACTGCAAGTAACGCGTACCTGCCAATACGATTGATCACCATTTTCGATAAGCTCTTTGTTTCTCAACGAGTACGCTGTTAGAGCATCCACTGAACAAGACAGCACCGTTAAAACCACGCCAGCCAACTTCACCCATCCTCGCGAACGGGTTAGGCACTGAAAATTACTTCTCCCCAAAATCATTCCCCCAAACAATTTTTCGAATTTATTAATGTCCTCCATAGTTATTGTATTCTAACTTCTTCCGCTTAATCAATGACTTAAATCTATTCAAGTCTCTTTATGGGCTCGCTTCTTAATTAAAATTCCTTTTTTGCAGGTGGCACAACGATAGTATAAAGGGCGCTACTTCTGCAGTGAATCGATTTCATCCAAGACACTTTTGGCCTGATCACTTAAATCTGAATAACTGCGAATGTCTCCTCGCCGCTGAGCTTGCATGGCTTGCTCTAACAGAGATGTGTACTCCCGCTTTAGTTTGTCTCGCTTGGACTTACGGAATCTTGAGAACATGAAATTGGCTAAAGTTGATACAAAGTTAGATCATAACGAAGCGAGGTGACGGTCAGGTTATTGTGAAGACCGGTTGAGGTAACTTTTTAACGGCTGGGTGAGTACGAAAATCGGGTTCGCTATTCTCGCTACTAGGCTGCTAATATTCTCAGCATGTTATTCGTCGAAGCTTTTTTCAAATTCGGTTCGATTGGGCTGCTTATTGCCGTGGGGCTTCTATTGCTGCGTGATGGCCGCGAGGTGCGCGCCCTACGTTTTGCAATACCATTGATTCTGGCAATCTGTTTTATGTTTGCCACCACAGGTTCCCCTGCACTGACTATAACCGGTCCGCTGGTGATCCCACTTAGAATATTTGACTCATTCAATACGGTATTTATCTGGTGGTTGGGTTTGGCCTTATTCAATGATGACTTCAAACTCGGAGCGCGAGAATGGCTGGTTGCAGCGGCTTATGGATTGGTCATGCTACCTGTACGCTTGCACTATTTGGGGTTTGATAACTATTGGCACCCCGCGATGGATATCGCCATGTCGGTGTTTTCATTTGTATTAATGGTGCATCTTGGATACCTAGCATTAACCGGACATAAAGAGGATCTGGTGGAGAAACGGCGCCGGATTAGAATATGGTTCGTGATCGCCGTGGCTATGCTGGTGATTGTGTCAGTTTTGGCAGAACGGGTCGCCGGCGTAGTTGGCAGCTTTCAGCAAGATACTATTTGGATCACCTATGTGTTCACGATGCCATTGGCAGCATGGGCGTTGTTGTGGCTGACGCGGTTACACCCAGAAGTGCTCGCCTTCGAAAAACGAGCTACTCCTGATTTAACTTCAGTCGGTTACCAAGATCAGATTGCGTATCAAAAACTATTGGCGTTGGTGGAAGAACAACGCGTCTATACAAATCATGGGCTAACCATTGCAGACCTCGCCAAGCAAGTGGATTTACCAGCGCATAAGTTGCGAAAACTGATCAATCAATCGATGGGTTTTCGTAACTTTTCTAGTTTTCTGAACAAGTACCGTTTGGCCGAAGTTAAGCGATTACTCACCGACCCAAACAATGCGCGACTACCTATTTTAAGCCTTGCCATGGAGGCGGGGTTTTCGTCGTTGGCGCCATTTAATCGCGCCTTTAAGGCCAGTGAAGGAATCACGCCAACGCAATATCGAGCTGATGCACTCGACAATTTCGAACAAAAACCTGTGCAAAACTGAAAAAACCTGTTCGATTTTAAAATAGCTCAGCGATTGTTCAGAATCGCGCAGACTCCCCCACCATCGACATCTAAGCTGTGCCCCACAGTTACATAACTCGATTAGGTAGTGCCCATGTTGGATTTTATCATTGCTGTTATTTCTAATTTTATCGAATACTTTCCAAGAGATTTTCAGGTGGAAGCCACTCGCTACGTCATTGGAGCCGTTGGAGTTTGGTTTATAACTTGGGTTTTACTCAGTGGAGTGTTGGAAAATCGCCGCATTCGCAAACCGTTACCTGCCTTATTAAGAAACAAACAAATCATTCGCGAAATAAGAAACTCGACCCTCTCGATTATTGTTTTTGTCTTTTGTTTTAGCGTCACCAATCAGCTCATGGAAGTGTTCTACGGTGGCTCTATCTTTAAAATATATGCTGATGTCGCTGAATATGGTTGGGCTTATCTGGTTTTCTCGGTTGTCTTGTGGACTATTGGTTTAGACACCTATTTCTACTGGACGCATCGCTTTATGCATTTGCCGCGGTTCTACAAATTCTTTCATCGAACCCATCATCGTTCGCACAATCCTACCCCATTTACCGCCTACTCTTTTGCGCCCCCAGAAGCAGTATTGGTTTACATCTTTGTGCCGGTATTTTTCGCGATTGTACCCATGCACGACACCGCATTCATATCCGCAATGTTGATTCAGATAGTTCGAAACGCGATGGCACACTGCGGCTACGAATTGTTTCCTAGAGGGTGGGCGCAGCACCCAGTGTTAGGTATTTTCGCCACGGTCACGCACCATGACTTGCACCATGAAAAGAGTAACGGCAACTACGCCTTCTACTTCACGTTTTGGGACCGCGTTATGGGCACTGAACACCCGGAGTACATTGAGAGATTTGAGCGAGCGACTCAAGACAACGGAAAAAGCGGTATTGGAGCTGCAACCGGGACGGCCTAAAGCAAGAAAGCTGAGTTGACTGAAATCCTTGTGATAGGATTTGGGATACAAAGAACAAATATAAAGATTTGCACCATGAACGCCGCACTAAAGTTGATTACTGCCATCTTCTGGATATGCTTCGCGCTGAATATCTTTCGACCCTTTCCCGAGCCAGGCAGCACTATCGTCGCCTGGGCCGGGATTGTGTCGGCCATTGCTCACCTGCTTGAGTTCTTCATCAAAAAGAAGCAGCTGGATGAAATCAATGCGGGCGGCCTGCACGGATTCTCGCAGACCTTGTTATTTGGATTCTTATACTGGCTGCCGCTGCTGCGCAATAAATAAAAACGATGCAGGGCCGGTTGTCTAACACCAGCCCTACTCCTTTAAGCATCAATGCTCTGTCCAACCGCGGCATGCACGATGCCACCATCCACGGTGATGGTATCACCTACCACATAGTCACCCGCTCTACTGGCGAGGTAAATGGCCGCACCTGCCATGTCTTCCGCCACACCAATACGCCCGCTAGGAATTGAGGCTGCGACTTCGTCGGCGTGATCTCTAGCTGCGCGGTTCATTTCTGATGCGAATGCTCCTGGCGCAATCGATGTGACATTGATGTGCTCGCCCACCAGGCGGGCAGCGAGTCTTTTGGTTAAATAGATAAGCGCCGATTTCGATGCATGATAGCTGTAGGTGTCCCACGGGTTTAAGCGCAAGCCATCAATGGAAGTAATGTTGATAACCTTCGCTGGTCGATCAGCCTGACCAGCCGCTGCAAGAGATTTGTGCAACGCCTGCAATAAGAAGAACGGAGATTTCACATTTAGATCCATGACTCGATCCCAACCATGCTCGGAGAAATCCTCAAATGGCATACCCCAGGCCGCACCGGCATTATTTACAAGTATATCTAGCTTCGACTCCGCTTCGGTGTATGCGGCTGCCAAGTTCTGACACCCTTCAACCGAACTGACATCTTGTGGCAAGGAGAAGCACTTTGGGCCAAGTTCTTCCGCGACAGCGTTACATACATCGGCTTTGCGCGATGAGATGTAAACCGTTGCGCCCTGGGCAAGAAACCCTTCTGCGATCATCTTGCCGATGCCACGTGAACCACCGGTAACGAGTGCGGTTTTACCTTCGAGAGAAAAAAGTTTTGACGTATCCATGAGCAAAGTTTGGTTGTTAAAAATGGGCTAGCGAGAATAACGTAGGTAGCACAACTTTCACAGCCTTTGCATTTCTAGCGCATCGAAACCCTAGTTTTATGGCCAGCGTATTACTCTTTGGTAGGTTTTTAATGCGATGCATGTGGGGGCGTTAGGTTTTTAAGTAGAATTAATTGAGCATCGGGTGAACAAAAAAAATGAAACAACTTCTCTTACTAGCAACCTTAATCGGCCTTACATTCACTACTCAAGCACAATCGCCGGCCGCCTCAGCCGGCCCCGAATTAACGCTCGAGGAAATGATTTTTTCGTACTCTGTGAACTCGGGCGAGAAGGTTGTGGTGGACCCCCGCGTGAAAGGCCGAGCACGAGTATTTGGCAAAGACATCAGGAATTTATCTTTTGAAGAATTGCTCACTGTTCTAGATGTTTACAATATGGCGACCTATCGAGTTGGAGAACTATTGATGGTAGTGCCAGCCAACGAAATCAAAGCACAAGCGATTCCACTTGTGACCGATGGTAAGAGCTATTCTCCGAGCGAAACGGTCACGGATATTATTTCGATGAAAAATTATTGTGGCGACGAACTCTTAGCCATGCTGAGGCCCTTGCTTGCTCCGACTGATCATTTTGTGCCCGTCCAAAGTTCGCGCGCGATTCTAATCACTTCAACCTACGTGAACACACAGCGAATCCGAGAAATGGTGGATCGCATTGACGAGTTAAAAAGCAAAAAATCAGATTGCTCGGAAGCGCAGAAGGAATAATCTCTGCATCGCCGAGAAAGGAATTCTTACGCCGTGAACAATGGCGCGCATTCATGCGCGTCTGAGTGAGCTGGCAGTGGCAATATTTGACCTTGTTACCGAACACTATCTCCAAGACAAATCAGGCTTTCGGCCATTTGCCACACAGTCTTTAAGGTACAAATTAATAAGACTTTGGTAGGCAATACCAGTGTCTTCAGACATGTCTTTAAAATAAGTAATCACATCATCAGACATACGAATTGTGACCTGCCTCTTTAATTTTGAAATGTAGGGATTCTTCCGCGATTTCATTTTCGAAAATTCATATTCTTTTTTCATGTCGATGGCCCTTGGTAAAATTCACGTTCTTGGGCAGTCGCCTTCTTGGCAGAAATAATTCGGATGATCTCACCACCCTCTCTCTCGCAGTGCACGACGACCAATACTCTAGATCTTATACTTTTCCCTAGCATGAAAAATCTCTCTTCATCAATAGAATGCTCAGGGTCATAGAATTGCAGAGCATATTCATCGAAGAACACGGACTGTGCTTCATCAAACGAAACCTTATGTTTCCTTTGATTTGATGTTTCCCTAGCAGAGTTCCACTCAAATTAAATCATACATACATCATATGTATGGAAAAAACAGGATCAAATGAAATCACAGCAACACGAAGGGCAATCCACAAACTTTAACGTTGCAAGTGGATACATAAGTCGCGAAGATAATAGCGAGCTTTTTTGAATAAGACGGTAAGAGCAATTCAGCTTCTTTAGCAATGACGAGCACTAGTAGCGAAACCAAATCGCCTAAGCGGTGGCACTTCCAACCAGATCTGAGCACTCAGGTTTCGCCGTATTATGCGTGGCCGCCCAATTTGACTAAGATCGGCATGCATGTCTTGAAGTCTTGGAGCTTCAACGATGTGCGTATTTACGTGTTGGGGTTTTCGGTATTTATCTGGGCATATTTGTCACCGGAATTATCGCGCTGCAGAGAGTTTGCATTTGATTGGCTTGCGCAAATATGGGCGCGCAATTTTCTAACGCTATTGACTGTTGCAGGTGGATTGCATCTGTACTTCTACACTTTTGGCAAGCAATCAACGCTTGAGAAATATGAAGCCAAGCCACCTAGAGTACATTCCAAGGTCTTTCACTTTAACAATCAGGTCTGGGACAATATGTTTTGGACTTTGCTCGGTACGGTGACCATCTTAAGCGCCTATGAAGCGGTGATGATGTGGGCCTATGCAAACCAATTCAACGATGCCCTCACCTTCGAACAATCACCCATTTGGTTTTGCTTGCTAATATTTCTGATCCCGGGTTGGACAGGCTTGCACTTTTATTGGCAGCACCGTGCATTTCATATCCCAATACTGTACAAGCTTGGGCATCATTGGCACCATAAAAATATCAACGTTGGGCCATGGTCGGGTGCCGCCGTGCACCCTATCGAAAACTTGGTTTGGTTCACAGCTGTTCTGGTGTTATTGCTAATTCCGTCGCATCCAATTCATGCACTATTTTTGATGCAGCTGCAGGTGATCACGGCAATTACCACGCATGTTGGTTTTGAGAATTTAGTTATAAACGGCAAAACCAAATTTCGTTTGGGTGATTTCTACCACCAACTTCATCACCGCTTTTACGATTGCAATTACGGCACCATGGCCGGCCCTTGGGACAGACTGTTTAGCACTTACCATGACGGCACTGCCGCCGGTGACGAAAAGATTCGACAACGCCGAAAGATGCTAGCCTCACGATAAGAAGCTTCGACCTCACAAACCATTAATGCCCTGGAATGAATACTTCGCTACCACAGACACCGCAAGCTTTAGGTCTTCAGTTCCTATGCTGCATGCTGGCTTGCTGCATATTAGTTGGCTGCGTTGAAGCGGAGACAAACCCGCCTTTAGACAATGATGACACAGGTTTGATTACGGAACTGGAAACAAGAATCGCGGATGAAACCTATAAAGACATTAACGGTATCGTGGTACTGAAAGACGGAGAGCTGCTGCTTGAACGTTATTACCACGGCAGCAGCAGGTCGTCCTTACATAATCCGAGGTCGGTAGGCAAAACCTTTGCTTCGGCGATGGTCGGTATTGCCATTCGCGATGGTTATTTAAAAGGCGTGGATCAAACTTTGGGAGAATTTTATAACCTGAAAGAATATAAGAACTTCGATCAAAGCAAGGCGTCGGTGACCATCCAACAGTTGCTCACAATGACGTCGGGTTTTGAAGGCTTTGATTTTATCGCCAGTTCCATTGGCAACGAAGAGAATATGTACCCACAAGATGACTGGGTGAAGTGGACCTTAGACCTACCGATGGCTGCTGATCGCGCGCCCGGCGATAAGTGGTATTACTTCACCGCCGGCGTCGTGGTAATTGGCGACATTCTGCACAAGGTATTACCGGGTGGGCTCGAGGCTTATGCACAGAAAACACTCTTCGACGCACTGGGAATTGAAAACCTACAATGGCAGTACACGCCGCAAAACGTGGCCAACACCGCTGGAGGGCTACAGCTCAGCGCGCGCGACTTTGCTAAATTTGGGCAGCTTTATAAAAATGACGGCGTTTGGGAAGGACAACAGATATTGCCTAAAGATTTTGTCGCCGAGTCTTTTCAAAACTTCGCTATGACTACGGTAGATAATAACGATTACGGCTATCTTTGGTGGAAAACCACTTACAGCGTGAATGATACGAAATACCCCACGAGCTACGCGAGCGGCAACGGCGGCAATAAGATATTTGTCTTTGAAACGGTGCCGTTAGTTGTCTCAATCACTGCTAGTGCGTACGGACAACCATACGGACACAGCCAGGTGAATGAGATCATGGAGAAATATATATTGCCGGCGATGAGCGAAGATCTTCCTTGAGGGTGAGATAGATTGCTTCGCTTTGTTGGCTATCAAATCAAGGCATAGATACCCATCACTCGCCCTCTTCAGGTAAGCACCAGCAGGCATCATTGGGGCTCAATACTCCACGAACTTTTCTGATCTCGGCGTCAAAATCAAAGGGATATTTATGCGTGCTTCGAAAATCGTCATTAGAGTTCTTTTGCCACTTTTCTTGTGATTCGAAGATCGCCTCTTCGCCGTTGAGGTCTAGGTAGTCCACAACAATCTGGTAGCTCCCTAGAGAACTCGCACAGGTATAGTTGCTCAATAATGCTTCAACTTCTAAATACGTCTCACGCTGTGAGTAATCGAGCGTTAGGCCGGCCTCGCAAGCAAGTTTCTCCCCAAGCTCCTGTTGTTGATCAAACTTGTTTTCAAATTCCAACTCGTTCTTAAAGATCAACGGCTTGGTTGTCTCTGCCGCGGCATTTTCATCCTTTATCTCATCGGTTCTGCCCTGCTTCTGCAGTAGATCGTTGGCCGCCAACGCAGGCAGAGATACACAGAGCAAAAGCGGCATAAGTAATTTGATCACCGTTTAAAAACCTCCAAACTGGTTTCACGATTCAATCGATAATAGGCCTATGCTCACTAATCGCTGATCAAAATGCAACCAATCTTCTGACCGATTCAAGTTCTCACTGAGAGTTTTAGATGCAATACATGCAAGGGTTCGAACCCAAGCACGCGTGCGCGATGCCCATGCTGTTCGTCTGTAACAGTTTCTTCATCCATGTAATCTTCTGCGACAAACATATGCCCTTTACTAAATACTTTTTTACTTGAATCGCGGAGTTCGATTTCAACTACGCCACTTAAGACAACGAGCAACGTTGGGTCACCTGCGGTGTGCCAATCGGAGAAATAGCCGGGTTCACTGGTCCTCAGACGAAAGTTCTCCGCCTGTTGTTGCGCAGACAACATGCGTTCTGGCGTACCTTCAAGTTCGATAACCTTTTCAGAAAAGTAAGATGGATTATTGCCATCACTGGTAACGCTAGGAACAGTTATTTTTGACATAAGAAGGTGATAGTTAGTTTGTAGATAGCACAGGTTGCCGACGCTCAATTATTCATCCAGTAGCAATAACAGCCATGCTGGCAAGAGACTGGCCTCACTTCCCGGCGTATTCGGCGTGCCGCCGTTTAATACTTCAAAGGCGCCGATATCGGCGCGTGCATCGCGCGCTGCACCGGTGATATCGTCCATCGGTGAATTGTTTGAACCGGCAGCATCGATTACCACGCTCGTCGAATTCGGTATGCCGAATTGATTTACAAGGCTCATAAATACTTCTCGAATCGTTGCGCTGCCATCAGCAAACCCGTTGCCAGTTAAAATCGGCAGCTGCACGTTTGTCTGTGCTGGTAAGCCAGGGTCAGTCATGTTCGAGCAGGAATCTTGCTCAAACCTCACCTCCTGCGAAGTGTCAGCGGGGATCGCATTGCCCCCATTAAAGTAGAGATTGCAGTCGAGTTCCACTGATGACGTGGATCCTGATAAGGCCTCAAACACGTCAGAGCCTAGAAAGCCTTCCAGCCCCATGGATCCATCGGGATCCGACCAAATGTTATTGCTAAAAGTGATTTGCTGGTTGGCTTGATTGTTAGTGCCACGCAGGAGGCGAGCAGCAAAGGCTCGGGAAGGAAGATCGCCGACTACAGTATTGTGGCGAAAATTGATATTGCGCGAACCTTGCACGGTAAACGAGCTGCGCATCAGGGTGCGTGAATTACCGATCATCAAATTATTTTCAGCCAATACACCGTCGGCCTCAAAATTACTCGTATTGTCTTCTCCAACCCTCAAAAAACCTTGCCCTGAACTGCCTTGCCAGTTTAAAAACACATTGCGTCTAACAGTTGTATCTTTAGTGCCTACAATTCCGTCGCTGCCGCCATTACTGTCTTTGATTACAATATAAGAGCTCGTGGCACTTTGTGCTTCGGTGTTAAAAAATACGTTGTCCTGCACTACCACCCCGATCGTACTGTTGATATCAATATGCTCATCGGTGCCAGCCTGGGTGTAAAATAGATTGCCCTCCACCAACACATTTTGCGCACCATTATTTATTTTCAGCAGGTCGTTATTGGTACTGTCGTGAATCACGTTATTACGCACCACAACATTGGTGGTAGTATTGCCCTGTATTTGGATCACTAAAGCACCGGTATTGTTCGGCGCATGGGAAATATCAAAACCCTCGAGGATTATTCCGGCGCAAGCGAAACAGGTCACTACCGAGCCGCCATCTCTCTGCAGTCGTGCTTGATACGGCGTTTCAGACCTTATTGTGACAGGGATTGAAAACGAACGATCGAGCCGAACCCGCCCAAGATAGGTGCCCGGTGCTACTAGTATTTCTGCGCCATCTGATACTTGATCAAGCGCGAATGTAATCGTTGCCCAAGGATTTTGCGCACTACCACCGGCAGCCTGATCGTTTCCGTTAGGCGCTACATAGAAGGTTTGCGCCATCGCTTGTGGGCTAAGCGATAGAACCACCAAGAAGACAAGGAGCCGCTGGACGCTAACGTTGACGCAGATAAAAACCATTGCAACCAAGTTACTAGCAATCAGGTCAACCAACGGTTTAGCTCTTTGGCTTAAACACGCTTGGACCACACAGTGCCGCGACGGCAATCAAGCCTACCAATAAACCCAACCAAGGCTCGAACACACTGAATGCCATGGCTGTGATGACCATCGCGCCGCGCTCTGTTGCATCGTCGACCAGTGAGAGCGCTAGGGTGGCACATGCGAAAGCCGTTAAGATCAACGTCACCGCCAAGGCCAGTGGCAGCAGCGGTTCTAACAAAGTGACTAACGGTAAGAAGATAAACAGAAACGGTAAGCCGAAAGCGTAGAAACTGCCAATGCTGTCGAATAGTGAGTCCACCTTCTCTTTACCTTCAGCCCAACGTTTGAGAAGAATCACTTGAATACCTGTCCACAGCACCCCTTGTGT
>JAHQVR010000178.1 GCA_019634245.1 Gammaproteobacteria bacterium | reverse complement strand
CATGCCAGTTGGCATTGTAGGTGGTGCTGATGTCCGTGATGCTATGCTCAGCGCTGGTGCATTTGCTGTCGCAGATCCTTATCGTGCGACCACCCACAATAAAGGTATTATGAACGGTGTATCGGCAGTTGTACTTGCAACAGGCAATGATACTCGCGCAGTTGAATCCGGTGCTCACGCTTACGCTGCCCGTAACGGTACTTACTCTGCATTAACCCGTTGGGAAAAAAATAACGCAGGTGATTTGATTGGTACCATAGAGCTGCCCATGCCAGTTGGCATTGTAGGTGGTGCTACTCGAGTTCACGCAACAGCAAAGCTGTGCCTTGAAATCATGCAAATCAAATCTGCCGCTCAGCTCGGTGGTATTATCGCCTCAGTAGGCTTAGTGCAGAATTTCTCTGCAATGAAAGCGCTGGCAACCGAAGGCATACAGCGTGGCCATATGTCTTTACACGCTAAAAATGTTGCTATTGCCGCTGGTGCTGCCGGCAATGAGATTGAACCTGTTGCTCAGCAACTGATTAGCGACAAAACGATCAATGCCGAAGCGGCGGAACAGATTCTCCGAAAATTGCGTAGCCGGTAATTGATTTCCAACATCGTGTACAGAGGTGCGGAAAATAGTTGTGGCTTCTCTCCTGGTATATTACGCCCATCCCGGGCATCGTTATTCTCAAGTCAATCGATTTATGTTCGAGGCCGCAAGGGAGGTTTCGGATATTGATGTAGTTGATCTCTATGCTGAGTATCCACGGCACAATATTGATATTGACAAAGAACAACAACGTTTACTCGATCACAAGATTATTCTCTTTCAATGCCCACTATTCTGGTATTCAACGCCATCATTGATCAAAGAGTGGATTGATCTCGTTCTTGAGCATGGATTTGCCTATGGTGCAGGAGGCGATAAGCTTGCCGGTAAGAATCTGATGTTGGCACTTACAGCAGCTGGGCCGGAGGATGCATATTCCACTGCTGGCTATCAACACTTCGATCTTCGTACGTTTCTGACACCGCTGCAGCAAACTGCACAGCTCTGCAAAATGCGTTTCCTTCCGCCCTATGTTCTGTTTGAATCTCTGCGAGCACCAGGTGCTGAACAGGTGGAACCTCATGTTGAAGGGTATCGGCAATTACTGGTGGCGCTACGTGATGGTCGTTACGCAGTGGATCGAAGCGATGAGGTTGCGTTGTTATCTCATACCAATTTAGCGTCCCTGATCAGCAGTGCGGGAGCCTTAAATGAGTAGCCTGCTGTTAACGGCGTTCCTATTTCTGGTTGCGGGGGTTGTCGCCGTCCCTATTGCAGCAAGGTTAGGTCTGGGTTCCGTGTTGGGCTATCTTATTGCGGGTATTGTTATCAGCCCGGTGCTGGTGGCATTGCACACCGATGTACAGAGTATTCAGCATATTGCTGAATTTGGAGTTGTCATGATGCTCTTTCTCGTCGGCCTGGAGCTGGAACCGCGAATGCTCTGGGCAATGAAAACACGGTTGCTGGGGCTTGGGGGTTTGCAGGTATTACTTACGACGCTGGCCGTCATGGGTATTGCAATGTTGTTGGGGCAGGTTTGGTCTGTCGCGCTGGCAGTAGGTTTGGTACTGGCGTTATCTTCGACGGCGATCGTGTTACAGACGCTCAATGAAAAAGGCCTGATGAAAAGTGATGGTGGGCAGGCAAGTTTTTCGGTACTGCTTTTTCAGGATATAGCCGTCATTCCGATGCTGGCCCTGATACCGCTACTGGCGCTACCCGAGTTAACAGAGCTGTTGGCTGCATCGAGCGGTACAGGTACAGATGATGGTCATGGTGGGCAAATAGATCTTTTAAGTGGTTTGCCAGGTTGGCAGAAAGCGCTTATCACAATGACCGCGATCGGGTTGGTGGTTGTTGGAGGGTCGTATTTAACACGACCTATATTTCGCTTTATAGCACATGCAAATTTACGCGAGATATTTACTGCGGCGGCCTTACTACTGGTTATCGGAATTGCTTTATTGATGACCCTGGTAGGGTTGTCACCAGCTCTCGGTACTTTTATAGCGGGTGTCGTGCTGGCCAATAGTGAATACCGCCACGAACTCGAAAGTGACATCGAGCCGTTCAAGGGACTGTTACTGGGGCTCTTTTTTATCACCGTTGGTGCGAGTATCGATTTTGGATTATTGCTGGATAACCTTGGCGCTATCCTGACGATGACGCTTGGCTTAATCTTACTGAAAGCTGCAGTGCTCTATAGTCTGGCAGTTGTATTTAAAGTTGGTGGTGGTGATCGATGGCTATTTGCACTGGGTCTGGCCCAGGCTGGTGAGTTTGGTTTTGTACTGTTGTCATTCACCGTAGGTAACGCGGTGATACCCGAAGCACTGGCGGATCAACTACTGTTGGTTGTTACACTCTCCATGTTGCTAACACCTGCCTTGTTTATTCTCTACGATAGAGTACTCGCACCAAAGTTTGCCTCGACTCAAGCCAATGAGGCAGATGAAATCGACGTGAGCAGTAAAATCATTCTCGCTGGCCATGGCCGTTTTGGCGGTGTGATCAATCGAATGTTGCGCGCCGCGGATTTTACTCCTGTTGTGCTTGACCACAATTCCAATACACTGGAAATTATCAGAGCTTTTGGGGGGAAAATATTCTTTGGTGATGCTACCAGGCCGGACTTGTTGGCTGCAGCCGGTATTGATGAGGCGTCCATGCTAATCGTTGCCATTGATGATGAGCATCAGATTACCGAGTTGGTGAAGTATGTCCATCTTAATTACCCTCATGTCCATATCGTTGCCCGTGCTATAAACCGCCATCATGTCTACGCACTATATGCTGCCGGCGCAAAAGATATCATCAGAGACACTTTTGATTCGGCAACGAGAGCGGGTCGCTCTGCACTTGAAGGCCTGGGATATCACCCACACGATGCAGAGAAGCACGTAAAATCGTTCGTGGAGTTTGACAAGTACTCCCTGATTCAGGTTGCTACCCTCTACGACCCGGACATGCCCATTGTAGACAACAAGCCGTACATCGAAAAAGTTAAGGAAATCGCAGCGATGCAGGATGATATTATGCGAGGTAAAGGCGGACAATTAGGTATGCGCAGTGAAAGAGGCTGGATGCCGCCACGGTCTGTGGACGAAGATTAGAAACATCCGGTACTAGTACGGACCACTCGAGTAATTCCATTCTCTGTATATCTCGTCATTTGCCCTAAGTAAGTATTCTCACCTTGTTAAGCAGTTCTTTGGCGGAGAGAATCGAATTAGAAATCTCCCCGGCACAACATTTACGCTTCGATTCGCTTCAATCTGTATCTTTATGTTCCAAAGGCAGGACAATCTATGAATAAATGCTTCACGGAATCACATTTCAACTCTCAGTCCTGCAATAATCTTCAATGCCTGTACTACTATCTCTGTACACGTACGCGAGAACCAAGTAAAAGTCATTGCGAAATTATCATTCAGATATATTGAGTGTGGAATTTTCCTGGAGATCATGCTTGGACGTCAAAGGCCTCTAGAAATGTTGAAGTAAACTGACATAGCGATCGCGGCGCTCGGTTTGACAATACTACAGGTAGCTACATTGGTTTTTCAGGTGTTTAATTTCATAGACTTACTGCAACAGTATGATAAGTAATCCACTGACAAACCGCGCGCGCCCGTTAATTGGTGAAATACTGTAGAAAATGAGCGCGCTCACTATATAAATGTTATCTGTATATAGGTATCGGAGATATTGTGCTAAATAGAAGTTGGAAACTAGAAGACGCACAGAAACTAGCTGATGAATATCCTTATACATTTCATAAACCATCCAAGGAAGTGGTATCACAACTCAAAGCGGAGAATCAGGCCAAATTGATATTTGAGTTTGAATCAGACGACCCAGAAGCACCTGGAGCTGAGAGAATGTGGGTAGAAATAACGGAGGTTAAAAATGGTGAGTTCTCTGGTTACTTGGACAACGAGCCAGCATATATAAAAGATCTCAAGTACAAAGACCCAGTTGAGTTCCGTGAATGTCACATAATCGATACCGATTTGGATGATCCTGTTCCATCCAGAACCGATAAGTACATTAAGCGGTGCATCGTCACTAACAACATCCTTTACGAGAGACGATCGATTGGCTACTTGTATAGGGAAGAACCCGACTATGATGACGATAGTGGGTGGCGGTTTACCGCTGGCGATGAAACTGATGAATATATGAACGACTCAGATAATTTGTCATACGTTTCTCTTGGGGCAGTGCTTCGAGAAGATGATAGTTGCGTTAAGCTCCTTGAGCGTGAGGCGGGAGCGTCCTTTGCAAAAGATGATGATGGTAATTTCGTTGAGCTGGATGACTGAAACAGATACCAAGCGCCTGGAAGGGACCAGTTGACAGAGCACACGGACCTGGCTGTCGCCAGAATCGTATGCTTTGTCAATCAGCCCATGAGGCGTGCGTTATATTGCCGGGACGCATTGTGATATTTGGAGGCGGAAGTTGGCTCGCAGCAGACATTATCGCTGTTTCCAATATAACGCGCGCTTGAGAATAGGTGCAATATTAATTGAACCTTTATTTAAAATTTAGGCTTGCTCGATGGCTAGTATTCGCTGGGTTGCTTTTGCTGATAATTGCCTTATTCTCAACATTTTTTCATGTGCAATTTGGAATTTTCACCCGAGGAATTCTGATACTTTTGTGGATTCTGACGATTCCGCTATTGGTCTTTAGTAACATTAATTACCGTTGTCCCTTTTGCCATAAATTTCCAGAGAAAGATGATGTACCGTTGTATAACCCTACCAGTTGCGGTGAGTGTGGAGAAAAGCTACGCCTGTAAAGATTTTCCGGATTGGAAACATAGCTGTCATAGTCAATATGATTCAAGAGAGGCAAACATAACCATAAGCAGTAGTGGACAAATTGATAGCGCGGCCGAACCTGGTTACGCCAGAAACTGCCATTTTTAAATTCGCCATTGTGCTGAGCGTTAGACTGCCCAGATAGCTTAGGAAGAAATTCAAAATACCAATCCATCCATTTTTTCACTGAGGATGGCGTTAACTAAAAAGGCAAGTTTCTATTATGGAATGGATTTTCGTAGCAATAATTTTACTAATAATATTTTCCGGAGCTGTTCTCAAGAAAAAAGGTGCTAAGTCAGAT
>JAHQVR010000017.1 GCA_019634245.1 Gammaproteobacteria bacterium | reverse complement strand
CTACTGATAACACCTGCCGACTCTTGCGCTGGGACAAAAGATGCTGTCTGATTTTCCAGCGTAACTTCGACTGAGATATCGGTTCGAAGCCGTGTCTGACAGGCGAGTATCATCCCCTGATCGAGTTCATCTGCATCAAGCACATACCCAAAATCGTTCAGTGCTTTTATTTCACCGTCAATAAGTTTGCAACGACAGGTACCACAGCTTCCAACACGGCAATTGTGCGGCCACGCCAAACCCGAATTCAGCGCAGCATTGAGCAGGTTATCACCCGCTGGAACTTCGAGCCTGGTGGCTGTTGCGTTGACCTGAGCATTGAATGGTTTCTTCGCGGAAAATAGTCCAAACACACGCCACCTCAGTTACCGGGCGCTTCCATGCGCCCACTGGCAATTTAAAAACGAATATTGACGCGAGTTTTGACGATCGCATCATCCAGTACAGCGCAACTGATTACAGGTTGACTATTTCCGGTTTCATAGAATAAAGAATACAAAGTATTTCATCTTTTTCTTTTTGCCCAACATTGTTCATGTCCAATGCAAGGAGCACATCATCAACAACGGCAATAAATTCTGCATCACTGATGTTCATACCCGTATGCGCAGATACCATATCCTTACCGGTGTATTCCTCTGGCCCGCCAAACCCTGCGCAGCACATTTCTGTAACCAGTCTTTTAACTTCAGCTGGATTACTGTTGACATAACGTCGTTGGACAACTGGATTTTTGGTGTGATTATCAAAAATGTCAGATGCGATCGATTCGATACCTGCGTGTCCGCCCAGTCGTTCGTATAGTGATTCTTGTGTGACAGCATTCATGTTTTTTATCTCCTGTTTTAGTTCAACCGTATAAATCAAGTGGGGCAGTTTGCGCCCCACTTGATTCAATCAGCCTTGATTTAATTAGCTGTATATAACATCCAGCTTCATATTTTCTACTGTCTCGGGTGAAACGTCGTATCCGACTTTCTTGTTTATTTCTTTTGCAATCTCTCGTTCTTCAGGTGATGCAAAGTCTCTGTCCCAAACAGCCAGTTTTTTCTTCATCATGGCATGCCACAGTGGTGGAATAAGAGCCAATGAAAACTCCTGGTAATAGCCGATTCCGGCATTTGGTGCGCCATCAGGTTCACCGCCGACGTTGGTCAACTCCCAAAAGTGTGTTTCACCCCGGTCGTGGTGATCTGCTTGTCGGCCAATCTCAATGAATGCCCAGCTGGTGAACACGTTATCGTTGTCCCAGGAATGACGGTATTCAATCGGCTCGCCTTTTACGCGAATAAGGCCATAGTGCTCCATGTAATTCAGCGCTTCTAGTTCAAAGTTTGAAATTATCCAAACCACCAACATGACTAACAAACCAATCAGCATTCCGTTAAAGCCGCCTCCTGCAAAGCCTGCAAAGCCAAATAGAAATACTGTCGGTAAACTCAGCAGATAACCTCGAATCCATCGATTACTTAGCGAGTAAAAAGATTTTCCTTGTCGTTTTAATCGACGAGCCTCGGTTCTAACGCCAAACAACGATTGCCCAACGTGTGAAACGAGAAAATGAGTGTAGATACTTCTGCCCCTTGGCGCTGTGGCAGGGTCGCAGTCGTCACCCATTTTGTTGTTTTGCGGACCAAGCCAGGCACGACCCAGTTCCAGGTGGTGGTTATAAACATGGGCAAAACAAAAGTGAGCACAGCCGCTTAAAGCCATCATCAGTCGCGACACCATAAAGCCAAAGCCCTTGGTATGAGACAACTCATGGCCGAAAATGATACCCAACCCCTGATGCATGCCTGCAGCGATGGTAGCGCCGACAAGTTGCCAGCCTGTTATGCCATTTACAACACTGAACCCAAACAGCTCTCCTTGACCAATGGGCACACCTGCGGCGTACTGATAAACACGCCACGCCAAACTGAGTTGCAAAATTACAAACAGAATGTACTGAACGTACATCATGGTGTTGAGCACTGCCGGAATACCCAGCGAACCGCCTTCGCTATCAGATGGGGCACCTTTTGGGTGCACCGAAGAGGTCATCGAGTCAACAATAATATTAAACGCAAATATACCCACGCCGAGCCAAACCCATGCGCCGCCGTGCAATATTCCGAGCGTACAGGCTATGATTCCAAGTGGTGTATATAAATATACAAGGTGGCCTTTGATAAGTTTTTCCATAGTTGTATCCTCCAGAGATACGGTAATTAGTTGATCATTGACGATAATCGAAAAATAAAACCGAGTTAGTGGTGTTCAACCATTGAATACTGGCGCACATCTTCAAGGGAAACGATACGATTGGCTCTGGCACCACAGAGGCAATTCTGTTGGTTGTCAATACCCCAAATCGGATAAGCAGTAAAACTTTGCAGGTCGTCTGGTAGTTGATCACGATGCGGCATCTCGGCGGCACTGATTTTGTCGACACCACCTTCATCTTTTAACTGCTGACGAATGCGGTTTAGTTCCTTCTGGAGATCTTTGACGTCCGAGCCATCCCACGTGCCAACTTCAGCACCAGATTGTGTAGTTATTGCATCTGACATTGGTTTTTCCCCTGATCTTCAAAACTTAGATTCAAAACTTGGATTCAATTGGCATATTCCAGTTGACGAACTTCCGCCGCCAACAGTTCTGATAGTTGATTGAGCGCCAGATCTTCTCCAACCAGAACATCCAGCATGTGCTTGCTCGAGCCTGAATACACTCGAGTCTGAATAGATATGCGGCAGCAAGACAGCGTTGTCTTTTGCCGCATTGAGTTTGCCGGTCGTGCTAAAAGCCAATTTAGCGTCCGGTATCTGGCCGCCATTTTCAAGCTTGAAATCACCAAGCCCAAAACGTTCATATGGACCATGATTTTCTTGTGAATAGAAATCGTTGTCCATGATGAGGTCAGCTCAATAGTGACTAGAGAATGGTAATAAGCTTTTGCACAAAGCTAGGCAAGACTTTATCGCTGCCCTGCTTTTGTTCATGCATGGCTATTTTCATTTGATCGACTGTGAACTCTATGCCATTGGCTGCGGCCGTTGACACATACAATTCACAGAAGCCTTGACTTGAAATACCGTCGTCTACCGCGTCGGATAATTTCTTTTGAATATCGTCATTTTTGGTCACAATCGCACCAAATTCTCGCATCTGATCTTCAAAGGCTCTTGTCTGTTTTAGCTCTTCGGATAAGGTATCCAGCATAGTCCGTCTCCCATACAGTCATACAGTTCAATTTATTAAATCGCTTTCAATAGGGACGGTAAATACGAAAACGTACGCGTAAACTTGGAAACTAACCGCGAAATATTACGTGTAAAGCAGGTAGTTCTACGCGCTCGACACGTATAGCTACTCAGTCATTGGTCAACGAATTGGCTAACCAGGGCAGGGCATTTCAGGCCGATTCTGCTATATGGGCAAATTCGAGCAACTCGGCGACAGAATGGGAGTTCATTTTGTCCATAATTTTTGCACGATGACCTTCCACGGTGCGCACACTGATATGCAGACACTCAGCGATTTCCCGGCTCGATTGACCGGTCCGCAGCATCTTTAAAACCTGCTCTTCTCTGCGTGTCAGGGAGGCCAGATTTTGGCAGATCTGCGAGCGTTGACGAGCCGCAACCATTATTGATTGATGGCGTTTGATCGCCAGGAAGATGGTATCGAGCAAGGTTTGGTCGTTAAACGGTTTTTGCAGAAATTCAAAAGCACCGTTCTTCATTGATCGCACCGCCATTGGCACATCACCATGACCGGTCACGACAATCACTGGAATGGATATATTATTGTTGAGCAAATAGTCTTGTAACTCAAGACCTCCCATACCCGGCATTCGGATGTCAAGAACAAGACAACCAATGGCTTCAGCATCGAATTTGTCAACGAACTCCTGCGCGGTAGCATAGACCTCAGCAGAAAGGCCTACTTCCTCAACCAGCCAACGTATTGCATCACGTACGGCCGGATTGTCATCAACAACATATACTGTTGCAGCAGTTGCTGTAGATTGATTCATAGGTATTCTCCCGCCGATGACTTCTGAGTCAGTGTTGTTCAGTTAAAGCAACGCCCTCTTCGATGAATGCATCGACTGCAGGTAAAGTAAAGCTGAATGCTGCCCCAGACGGGCCATTTTTCTCCAAATATAATCTGCCACCGTGCGACTCAATTATCGATTGGCTGATGCCAAGCCCAATGCCCAGCCCGTTTGGCTTTGTAGTGTAGAAAGGTTCAAACAACCGTTCAACAATTTCTTCGCTGCAACCGTGCCCACAATCAGTCAGTGTTGCTTTGAGTTCTTGATTGGATATTTTTCTTAAACGCACAGATATTTGTTTTCGCTCCGGCGGTGAATCCACCATTGCATCGATACTATTTCGAAGTAAATTCAACAGCACCTGCTCGATCTGTATCGGGTCAGCCACTGTTTGCAATTGCCCCTCGCTCTGCTCAATCGCCAACGCTATGCCTTTGTCTTTAAGTTCAGAATCACTCAGTGTGGCAACTTCATTGACGATATGCCTTAGGTCAACACAGCGTTTGGGAATGACCCGCTTGCGTGAAAAATTTCTTAAGCGTTTCAGAATACCGCCGGCTAGTTCGGCCTGTTTGACAACTTGTTCCAGGCCATAGCGTAACTTCTCCTTTTTATCGTACTCACCATCGATTACACGTAAACATGTTTGAGCATAGGTTGTGATCGCGCACAGCGGTTGATTGAGCTCATGAGCCAGACCCGACGTCATTTCCCCAAGCGTGCTCAGACGTGAAACATGTGCCAGCTCGGTTTGGTGTTGGCTAATGGCTTTTTCGGCATCCAGTCGTGCAGTGATATCGTGTCCGGTGGATACGTAGTGAGTAATCTTTCCTTCAGAATTGCGCAGCGCCTCAATGGTTTTTTCTTCATAATATTCTTCGCCATCTTTCTTGCGATTCACCAACACTCCACGATACACCCCGCCATCACTGATGGTCTCCCACAACTTAATATAGAACGATTTATCGTGTAGGCCCGATCTGAGAAAGTATGTTTTTCGCCCTATGACTTCATCTTTTTTGTAGCCAGTCAGGACTTCGAATGCGGGGTTGACGTATTCAATAATGCGATCT
>JAHQVR010000177.1 GCA_019634245.1 Gammaproteobacteria bacterium | reverse complement strand
TCCGGTGCGAAAGAGGATCGGGCCTTAATTCGACTGCATGACGTCGGAATACAAATTAACCATACTGAGGCCGGCACACCCAATTTTAGAATTTTCGTTGGCGGCGGCATGGGCCGTACTCCCGTCATCGGTAAAGAGCTTAGAAATGATATTGCGCCCCACCAGCTTTTACCCTACTTGCAGTCTGTTCTGCGCATTTATAATCTTTACGGACGCCGTGATCATAAATACAAGTCAAGAATCAAGATTCTGGTAAACGATTTGGGTTTGCAACAATTCAAGGAAAAAGTAGAGAAAGAGTTTTGTTTGATTAAGGATATAGAGTTGAGCGAGACTCTGGCGCTTGTTGAGAAATTGAAGGGACACTTTCCTCCCCCAGGAGAGGAAGATGCACAGATACAGCCCAAAGAGATAGCAGTACAACATCCGGATTTCACACTATGGGTCAAAAATAACGTCCTGCCTCATAAGAATTCTGACCTCAGAAACGTGATGGTTTCGCTAAAGAATATCGACACCGCGCCGGGGAATATGACCTCCAGCCAAATGCGAATTATCGCTTCATTATCCGATCGATTTAGTCGGGGAGAAATTCGTGTACATCACGAACAAAATCTGCTCCTCCCCTCAGTTTCCAGCAATCTACTTTATGATCTTTGGCAAGGTCTAAAAACAGCCGATCTAAGTCGCCCTAATGTTGGTCAAATCACAGACATGATCTGTTGCCCAGGCATGGATTATTGTTCCCTGGCAAATGCCGAAACCATCCCGCTTGCTAGAGAACTCAATCAGCAGCTAGCGGCGATTAACCCGCAACAGCAAGCAGCTACGATCAAGCTCAAAGTTTCAGGATGTATGAACGCTTGTGGCCATCATCACGTAGGAGATATCGGTATTCTGGGAGTCGATAAGAAAGGAGAACAGTGGTATCAAATCACCCTTGGTGGACGTGGTGGTATCGATGCCCAGTTAGGAACGCGAATGGGTCCGGCAGTTCGCCGAGCAGATATCATTCAGGTACTTATAACGCTTGTTGAGACTTATCACGCGCTGAGTTTCGAGAAAGAAACATTTGCACAGACCGTTGAGCGGACAGGAATTGAGCCCTTTCGGGAGCGTATCTATGAGAAGGATCGTTCAACTAAACATGTGGCGTGAGATGATGAACAATACTGTGCTCCAAAAGTTGATGCTCGACCAAACAAAATGGTTGGTGATATCAGCCTCCGATTGCAGCGATACCCTCAGCAGAAATTCCGATCGGGCGAAGCGGCAAAACAAACAGTTGTTACTCGAAGTTTCAGCAGATGACCCGCTGGATTTTGACCAAGACATTCTCGGACTGGTCAACCTCATCGCCATTCAATTCAATGATCCGATGGATGGTCGCGGGTTCAGTCAAGCCACAATTCTGAAGAATGTTCATCGATTTACCGGGGAAATTTGCGCTCTCGGTGTCCTCCCAGATAACATTCCTGCACTGCGCCGTTGCGGTTTCGTCTCATTCTTGCTTGATACCGGTGAGTATTTTAATTCGAATCGTCCTGAGACATCCCCGGGGCACATCACAGAAGCGATATTGCTTGCGGAAAAACTCGAGCGCCCACACTTTGACTCAATTGGCGGTTAGCACAATTAAGCAAAACGGAAAGCGTGATTTAAACGAGGAGCAACATAACATCCGATTAGAATTTCAGGTCAACCAATTATTGGGTTGTTTCCGGCTGCTCTACCGTTGCATGAAAAATAGCAGACACATCGACTGAGTCAAACTGATAGCTCAAATTACAAAATTCGCAATCCACTTTCACTTCTCCATCCTGCTCTACAATTTTTGCAACCTCGCGTTCTCCCAACTGAATTAAAACATTTTCGATCTTCTCCCTCGAACAGCTGCAGCGAAACACAACCGGGCTAGGGTCAAACACTCGCATTTCTTCCTGGTGGAACAGCCGATGAATCATTTCAGCACCGGATAAGTCGATCATTTCATCCACACTCAATGTACTCGCCAGAGTAACAAGATGATGCCAATCATTGGACAGAGATTTTGCTTCCGGCATTTGTTGCAAAAGAAGTCCTCCTGCTCTCTCACCATCACTTCCTAGCCAGAGTTTGGTGGCCAATTGTTCTGATTGTCGAAAATAGGCTTCTATGCACTCGGAAAGAGAATCTCCTTCAATTTCCACGACGCCCTGATAGCGTTGATTGTCTTCTCCATCAATCGTCATCACTAATCGACCTTTGCCAACCAATTGCCGGAACGAAGCGTCAGGAATCAGAGAATCATTCCAGTGAACCAAGCCTCTTAATTCACCCTGATCGGTAGCCTGAGTAACTAGAGTGTCAATCATTCCGTCACCCTGTAACTGAAGGATCAAAGATCCATTGATCTTAATGGTATCTGCTAACAATGCGGCGGCAGTTAAAGCTTCACCCATCAATGAAGCCAATTGTGGAGGATAGGGCTTTGTGGCTAGTGCGTGTTCAAGACTAAGTAAAAGAGACGCAGCTTCACCCCGCACCTGACTTTGCTCGAATAAAAAACGATGAACTGCATCCTCAACCCCCTTAATTTTCATGTTGCATGCTCAATTCGAAGCCAAATGTTGGATAAAGTTGTCGTACAGTACTTTCGATACCGAATTAAATTCTGGCATTTTCTGTTGTGCGGATTCGATTAGCTTGGGCATCGCTCCGTCCCCAAGAGCCTTGTTCAGGGCATTCGCATATTCTGGGATGTCCCCCCACTCTCTTACGGTGTTTTCCATTAACTCGACATGGAACTGCACTGAAACGGCGTGATCGCCGTACGCCATTGCATTGACCGCACAATCATTTGACTGCGCAAGAACCATTCCGCCTTCTGGCATCTTTGTCACCTCAGCAGAATGCCATTGCAACGCGTTCAAGGTGTTATGTGCTCCAGAAAAAAACCAGTGGGTCGATCCTTCTGGTGTGAGGTCTACTGGCAATATACCTATTTCGGGTGTCTTGGACGGACCAACTTCCCCTCCCATCGCTTCTGCCAATAGCTGGTGCCCCAAACAGAAGCCTAGATACGGCTTACCCAATGAGACCCATTCGTTGATCGCGGCTAATTCAGCAACCAGCCAGGGATTATCCTCTTTCTGCCACACATCCATTGGACCACCCATAACGAGCAAAGCGTCGTAACCCTCTAACCCAGGTATCACTCCTCCTTCGTCCAACGCCACCGTATCCCAGGTAATTCCATCCTGACGCATAAACTCACGAAAAATCGCCGGATGCTCACAAGCGATATGTTGGAAAACCAGAAAATGCATAGGAAACCTCTAGTTATAGAAAATTAAAACCGTAACCAGCATCACACCATAAAGATTGGGCTACATCCACCATCGATGTTGCGACGTTTTTGTAATTATCAACCTTTCGCGGTTAAGGCGTGTAGACTGCCAACAAACGAATCTTATGGGCTTCCTCATGAATATCCGGATCGAAACGTTGAATGCTGTAGAGGCAATGGCCGAAACGCTTCATCCTAATAATTAGGAGGCCGCTGATAATAGAAATCGACTCCACGCATACAAAGTTCTGGCGGTCAGGATCCTCGTCATTGCCCAGAAACCACATACCTTGATGCGCTGCTATGAGGAAGTCAGAGTTTCTAACTAGAGACTGGTTATCCCAAACCCATCTCAACGAGATAAAAAGAAACAGCGACACCCCAGACGCTAGTATTGTGGACAAATAAGACACTACAACAAGCGCTGTCAAAATGTGTAGAGCAAGCATCCATCGCCAGGCTAAATCTCTCTCGCCTAATGAAATGCGAATAGGGTACAAAAATGCTGTGTTCATCCACGACCTCCTTGTCGTTCGATGAGGGGAAGTGAACTTCCCTCGACTATCGCTACTTGAACCTTAACGGTTCATCGTTCTAATTTGCTCAACTATCGGCGCTAATTTTTCAGGTGGCACTGTATCAAAACAGAGCCATTCCGTTAGCAGTGGATCCTGGGTTTCGAGCAGCAAATCGAAATTTGATTTTTCTCGATCAGAGAGCAAGGCATATTTTTGCTCAACAAACCGAGTCAGCAGTATATCCAATTCTTTGGTGCCGCGACGACAACGCCACAGCAGCTTTTTGAGTGAATCCTCCTGATTCCGGTGTGCTGCCAACAGTTTATTTTCTACTAACGATTGTGGCTTTGATTTCAGAAATCGCCTTCGCCGGGTTCAAGCCTTTCGGGCAGGTATTCGTGCAATTCATGATCGTATGACAGCGATAAAGCTTGAATGCGTCATCCAGCTCGTCCAGTCTTTCTCCGGTTGCATCGTCGCGACTATCGGAAATCCAGCGATGGGCCTGCAACAGCGCCGCTGGCCCAAGATACTTATCACTGTTCCACCAATAGCTCGGGCAACTTGTCGAGCAGCATGCACATAAAATGCACTCATACAAACCATCTAGTTTTGATCGGTCCTCCTCCGACTGTAACCGCTCTGCATCTGGTGCGGGGCTATCTGACTGTAACCAGGGTTTAATCGAGGCATACTGCGCATAAAAATTATTTAAGTCTGGCACCAGGTCTTTGATCACAGACATATGCGGCAACGGATAAATTTTGATGTCGCCTTCTATATCAGCACTTGCCATGGTACACGCCAAAGTGTTCACACCGTTAATATTCATAGCGCAAGAACCGCAAATTCCTTCACGGCAGGATCGACGGAAGGTCAGGGTACTATCAATATTGTTTTTAATATGTGTGATGACGTCCAGTACCATTGGACCGCATGCGTTCATATCTACCTGATAGGTGTCAATTTTGGGGTTTTGTCCATCGTCAGGATTCCACCGGTAGACCTGCACATTTCTAACACGGACACTGGTTGCGTCCTTGTGTAATTTGCCCTGACCGATGCGTGAATTAGCCGGTAAAGAAAATTCTGCCATGTCTAGTACACTCTTTTCTTGGGTTCAATGTAATCAACTTCATCCGTCAACGTCCAGTTATGAACAGGGCGATAGTCGATTACCGGCTCGGCATCCATATCTGACTGCCACGCCAAAGTATGTTTCATCCAGTTCTCGTCGTCTCGATCCGGAAAATCCTCTCTTGCATGGGCTCCTCTGCTCTCCTGACGATTCTCCGCCGAATAAATTGACACCTTCGCCTGTAGCAATAGATTCTCAAGCTCCAGAGTCTCAACCAGATCAGTGTTCCAAACCATCGACCGATCAGTAACCTTTACGTCAGCAAATTGGGAAGCAATTTCGTTCAGCTTTTCAATTCCCTCGCGCATCACATCGCCCGTGCGAAAAACGGCGCAATAATTTTGCATCGTTTTTTGCATTTCCAGCCGGATCTCTGCTGTTGGGATGCTGCCAGCGGCATGACGCACCGCGTCGAAATGAGCGATAGCCTCCTCACCGGCTTCGGGTTTGAGCCGCACGCGTCCAGTATCCGGGGTAATCAGCTCGCGGGCTCTCTTCGCGGCCGCTCGCCCGAAAACCACGATATCTAACAACGAATTTGAACCCAGTCGGTTAGCGCCATGAACGGAGACACAGGCCGCTTCACCAATAGCCATGAGCCCCGGCACCACCGTCTCGGGATTACCGTCTTTCAATGTCACCACCTCACCGTGAATATTGGTCTGTATGCCTCCCATGTTGTAATGCACGGTAGGTAAGACCGGTATCGGTTGCTTGGTAACATCCACCCCAGCAAATATCCGCGCTGATTCTGATATGCCGGGTAGACGTTCTGCGAGTACTTCTGGGCCAAGGTGTTCCAGATGCAAATGAATATGATCACCCTCATCCCCCACTCCGAGCCCATCGCGAATTTCCATCGTCATGGAACGGCTCACAACATCTCGTGAAGCTAGATCTTTGGCATTGGGAGCGTAACGCTCCATAAAGCGTTCTCCCTTGGAGTTGGTTAAATATCCCCCTTCGCCTCTCGCTCCTTCAGTGATTAAGCAACCGGCTCCATAGATGCCCGTTGGATGAAACTGGGTAAATTCCATATCCTGCAAAGGTAGCCCCGCTCGCAGTGCCATACCGCCACCATCGCCGGTGCAACTATGGGCCGATGTGGCTGAAAAGTAGCTACGACCATAGCCGCCAGTCGCCAATACGATCAGCTTGGCAGAAAACCGATGCAATTCACCCTTATCCAGATCCCAGGCTAGCACGCCTTTGCATTCCCCCTCTTCCATAATGAGATCAAGGGCAAAATACTCAATAAAGAACTCGGCTTTATGCTTCAGGGATTGTTGATAGAGTGTATGCAAAATCGCATGACCAGTGCGGTCAGCTGCCGCGCAAGTGCGTTGCGCCTGGCCTTCTCCAAAGTGCGTGGTCATGCCGCCAAACGCCCGCTGATAGATTTTTCCTTCCGGTGTTCTGGAGAACGGTACCCCATAGTGCTCTAGCTCAATCACCGCATCGGGCGCCTCCCGGCACATATACTCAATAGCATCCTGATCACCCAGCCAGTCTGATCCCTTGACAGTGTCGTACATATGCCAACGCCAGTCATCTTCGCCATTATTTCCAAGCGCTGCGCTCATTCCACCTTGCGCGGCCACGGTATGGCTTCTAGTGGGAAATAGTTTGGTGATACAGGCAGTGCTCAGCCCCTCTACGGCCATGCCGAAAGTGGCGCGCAAACCGGCCCCGCCAGCGCCTACTACCACCACATCATACTGGTGGTCTACGATTGAATAAGTGTCAGTAGCTGTCACTTGTACTCCTAAAAAAAATCAGTAAATTTGGCAAGATAAACGCGGTTTCAGTGCTAGCTACAACGCGATGCGCAATACCGCGAACAGTGAAGCCACTGCCGCCAGGACGGAAATCGCCTTCACCAGAAGGATCGCAATCATTTTGGCAGATTCGTTGTGTACATAGTCTTCAATCACCACTTGCAAACCCAGTTGCGCATGAAAAAACATGAACATCAAATACAGTAGAAGCATGACTGCGATACCAGGGGACGACACCCAAGCGAGAACGGTCGCATGATCCGCATCTATTTTATTTACGATCGAAAAAACAAACCAAAGGGAAAGTGGAATCAACGCAATCGCTGAGAGTCGCTGCACCCACCAATGATGTGAACCCTGGCCGGATGCGCCCAAGCCTTTTACCCTAGCTAACGGATTTCTTAGATTGTTATTTTGACTCATTGTTCGGTTCGTCTTAGATGAAAGCATATACCACTAGATATGATGGACATGCGCTCTGAGAATGGTGAATACTTGCTCTGCTGCATTTAGAAAATCCAGGCCAACAGAGTCAGAACGATCGCAGCACCGACCACAATTTTCCCAGCCAAATAGGCCTGTTCAATCTCAAGAGCCATTCCTGCGTCCCAGATCAAATGCCGAATACCGTTACATAAGTGATAAAACATGCAAAGGGTCCACAAAAACATCAGAATGTGACCAAACCATGAGTTAAAGAATCCATATGCGGATTCGTAGCTATTGGTACCGCCCATTATCGACCAGAACCACCAGGCTATTAGTAAAGAGCCTAATGCCAGGATAATTCCGGTCGCGCGATGCAGAATTGAGAGCACCGATGTAAGCTGAGGTTTATAAACCTGCAAATGTGGCGATAGTGGACGATTTGGATTGGCCAAGGTTTTTACTCGTAGTCGCGTTCAGAAATCGGATTAGTCGATCTCACTTTTATTAGTCAATGCAGGCCAGTACAAAGCCCGGCACCACGAAAATGCGAGAAAGCTCGTGTCGGCTATTATAAGTCAGGAGCGAAGTTAATCCCATTCCATGCTAGCCCATACATAGTAGTACGTTAGTCTTAAAGGGAATGATCAGCACTAAAAATCAATACACCTGCCGTTCTTCTCCCAATCCCCATAGCGCGTGGGGTCTGGCCCTTTTCTACCACCAATTTCTTGCCCGTCTTTTTGCTCCAGCTGCTTTCTTTCTTGTCCTTGAACACCGGATTTACCAGAAGACGAGCTCTCGTGACCGGATTTGGTAACAGGGCTCTCTGAGTGACCACCAGTTTCATCTTCCTCTGAACAAACCTGAATGGGAGGGATAGATCGAGTCATTTTCAATACCGCCGCTAAAAGTGAATGCGTAGCTTATCGTTGTGGTACTTTGTATTGGAAATTAAACCCGATAACCCTACATTATTTTCAATAAGATGCATGAGCTGTTTTAAATTGCGTGTTATCTTAAAAACTCACCATCAGTCTTTCCTTCTCTGAGCCTAACCTATGAACGTTTCCTTCACGACAAGCCTGTTTAGAACAAAAAAGGCAAATCCTCGTTCTGTCACGGATCTGCAACCGGCGATGGCGCAACTGTCAGGGTTCCATGCGATTCGTGTATCCGGGGAAGACGCAGCTGAATTCCTGCAAAGTCAATTTACCAATCAAATGGCGAATATGTCAGTTGGGGACTGTCAATTGACGGGATACTGTAATCCGAAAGGTCGCGCACTTGCGGTCATGTGGCTTCTTAAAACCAGCAGCGAATATATCTTGCTTCTACCCGAAGACCTCGCGGAGACTCTCAGCAAGAGACTGATGATGTTTAAAATGCGTGCCAAAGTTGATATCAAGCCAGATGCCTGCCATCAGATTTTTGGCGTAATTGATCCGAGCGGCAAACACCTTAGCTTGAAAGACAGTTGTGAAATTTGGCCGATTGACGCAAAGCGCGCCTTTGCCTCCTCCGTCGCTGGCAGCGGTGAAATGAATCCAAATGAAAATACCGTTCAAGTCTTTGATCACGACTATTGGAAGCTGGCGCAGATTCTCGCTGGCGAACCGATGATTTACACCTCAACTTACGAAGCGCTGATTCCTCAACATATGAATCTCGATCTAGTCAATGGCGTCAGTTTCACCAAAGGCTGTTATCCCGGTCAAGAAATCGTAGCCCGGCTCCGATACCTTGGTAAACTGAAACAAAGAATGATCACCGGTTACTGTGAAAGTCAGGCAGAGATTGGTCCCGGAACCCCCGTATTCACAAAAGAAAAAGGAGATCAAAAAGCGGGAATTGTCGTAGACGCGGTGAAGCTGGGTGATCAGACAGCGGTTAGCGTCAATATACCCGCAACGCACATCGAGAATGGGAACATTGCGATTGGATCCACAACTGGGACTCCGCTAGATCGAATCCAAGCACCCTACCCGATTACGCTGGAGAAGAACGCATGAGCTCGAGATCTTCTCGAGATAGTGTTCTCAAACTATTGTTTTCTAAGAGAACACAAAACGGTGGATTTCACCACCTTCACCACCCTGGGCCTATTCGTATTAATCACAAATGGAATCGTAAAAATTGGAATCTACAGTTTTCCAGATAACAGTATCTACAAACGAGACTCAATCGATAATCTGGTAAAACGTCTCTTCAGCCTTAATTAAACCCAGCTCAGAACGGGCGAGGGTTTCGATCGTTTCACCGCCTTGCTTGAGGTCTATGACCTCTGCCAGAAGCTTCTGATTTCTCATCGACAAGGCAACATTATCGATAGAATGCTGCTCGACCGCATTACCCAGACGGTAGAGATCAATAAAGTTTTTATCGCCAGCCCACAGTGCAAATTGCAAGCTGCCTAGGGTGATGCCTAGTGCCAGTGTCAGTGCTCTCATTTTCCGAATGTAGGGACGCAAACCAGCATCATGAACCGCTTTGAAACGCACCTCAAAACATGCCTTCTATCAATAAGTTAGAGAATATATGTCAATTCTTTGTTAAAAGCACGTCTTTTATTTCAGATTGGTGAATGCAGCCCTGCCTGGGTAAACCGCTCGATCGCCAAGTAGCTGCTCAATTTTCAGTAGTCGGTTGTACTTGGCGATCCGTTCAGAGCGACAAAGTGAGCCTGTTTTTATCTGCCCCGCTGCGCATGCGACCGATAAATCGGCAATTGTTGTGTCTTCGGTTTCTCCTGATCGATGTGAAATAGTGGAACAGTATCCAGCCTCCGCACCCATTTTGATTGCTTCAAGGGTCTCGGAGAGTGAACCAATCTGATTCAATTTTATGAGAATCGAATTCGCTACGCCCATGTCGATTCCTTTCCGAAACACTTCGGTATTTGTGACAAACAAATCGTCACCAGTTAGCTGCACCTGCTTTCCCAACTTATCGGTCAATTGCTTCCAACCGTCCCAATCTTGTTCAGCCATCCCATCCTCAATCGAAATAATTGGATACTTTGCAACCCAATTACTGAGGTATTCAACGAACTCTTCCGAATGAAGAGACACTCCTTCTGCGCCCAAGTGATAGCGCTCGTCGCGGTGGAATTCAGTACTCGCAGCGTCTAGACCAATCATCACCTGATCACCCGGCTGGTAGCCCGCCTTTTCAATCGCCTCCATGATGAGTTCAACGCCCTCTTCATTGGATTGACACTCGGGGGCAAAACCACCTTCATCGCCAACACTTGTGGCCAACTTTCGTGAATTCAGCACTTTTTTCAGAGTATGGAAAATTTCTGCACCACACCGAAGCGCCTCT
>JAHQVR010000176.1 GCA_019634245.1 Gammaproteobacteria bacterium | reverse complement strand
GATGGTGCTGATGGTGCTGATGGTGCTGATGGTGCTGATGGTGCTGATGGTGCTGATGGTGCTGATGGATCTACCGATGCCGCGCAAACCGACAGTGGCGATAGCGAGCCCAACACGGGTGCTGCCAATGAAGGGCCTAGTGGTGTCGATCTGGCTGAATATCAGTTAATTTTTAGTGATGAATTCAATGGTAGCTCCATCGATGCAACCAAGTGGAATACTCAATATGTTTGGGGGCCTGAACTGGTCATCAATGGGGAACAGCAACACTATGTGGATGTGCAGAACGATGCTGCCATCGGCTACAACCCATTTACCCTAAATGGTGAATACGTAACTATAGAAGCGATAGAAACGCCTGCTGAAGTCAATGCCGCTGCTGGTGGTCAGCCTTACCTTTCCGGGGTTCTGACAACCGCCGGTAAATTTGACATGACCTATGGGTATATAGAGATGCGAGCGCGTTTACCTCAGGGTTCGGGCACGTGGCCGGCACTTTGGATGCTCAGCAGTGAGTTTATCGATTTAAAACCTCAGATGTTTATCATGGAGCACGATGGTGGTCGACCGACGAGCGTATTCCACAACTATAACTATCATGATGAAGATGGTAACTTACGTTCACCTGGTCAGCGCGAGGTTCTGGTGGACGGCATCGAAGATGGTTTCCATAATTATGCAGTAAGTTGGGATGAACAGGAGCTACTGTTCTTCGTTGACGGCACACCCACCTTTAGAATCATTGGCGAGAATGTGTCTCGACAGGCGATGTATTTGATTGTGAATTTGGCCATTGGTGGTTTGTGGCCCGGTGAGCCAGGTAATGACACAACGTATCCGGTCCAGTACTCCATCGATTACATTCGAGCGTATCAAAGAATCGGTGGCTAGTAGCTTCAAAAGTGGCTACTTCTCAAGCACAACGAAGGCGACCACTTGGTCGCCTTCGTCGCTTAAAGAGATATGCATTTGAGTAATACCTAGCTGATCGCATCGTTTAGCGGCTTCGCCTGTGACCTGAAGTATTGGTTTGCCACGCTCATCGTGGTGGATATAAAAATCCTTTAACAAAACGCCTTCACGCTCTCCTGTGCCCAGTGCTTTAACCGCTGCTTCTTTAGCCGCAAAGCGTTTAGCCAAAAAAGCCCCTGCGTCTTCCAGCTCAACGTATCTATTCATTTCTTCTGAGTGCAGAAACCGTTTCGCAAATCGAGCTTTAAATCGCCTATGAACACCTTCAATGCGACTGCGAGTGGTGATGTCGACACCAATGCCGACGATCATGAGGCTCGGGCCTCCAGCATTTGCTGTTTAATATCGCGCACTGCATCAGCAAGGCCGGTGAAAATAGCGTCGGCAATGATGCTATGACCTACGTTGATTTCATTGATACCATCAATGGCTGCAATCGGTCTTATGTTATGTCGGTTTAATCCGTGTCCAGCATTCACCACGAGCCCAAGCATCAGAGCGTGTTCTGTCGCTTCAGTAAGTGATTTCAGCTCAGCAGCTCTCTGCGCTGAGTTGCTGCTCTCAGCGTAGCGCCCGGTATGTAATTCAATCACCGGTGCACCCATGGCGGCGACAGCATCAATTTGCGCTTTGTCAGGATCGATAAACATCGACACACAAATGCCCTCTTCGCCGAGGGTGGATACTAGCTCTTTGAGTCGGTTTTGATTGGATACAACATCAAGGCCACCTTCAGTGGTTAGCTCTTCGCGCTTTTCGGGTACCAGGCAGACGTCCTCAGGCTTGAGCCTTAACGCGATTTGTCGCATCTCATCAGTCGCTGCGCATTCGAAATTCAGTTTGGTTTGTTTCAGCTCTGAAAAGCGCTCCACATCGTAGTCCTGAATGTGTCGACGGTCTTCTCGTAAATGCATGGTAATGCCATCGGCACCCGCCAGTTCTGCCTGTAGGGCGGCGTGTACAGGATCTGGGTAACTGCCACCTCGTGCCTGGCGAACGGTGGCTACATGGTCGACGTTTACTCCAAGAAAGATCGGATTTTTCACGCAATGGCCTGTTAATGGTGTTGTAAGACGTGTACCAGTGTAACGCAGCTAGGTGTCTTCGGTGGGAGCTCCATAACGCAATTGAAATTGGAGTTTGCTGAAGGCATCACGGGAAACCGCATCTCGCCAAATCGGTATGTATACCGGTGAGCCAGTAGTGGTAACTAAAGCGAGTATGACCAACCATCCGTTGCGGTAACAGTGTCTATCGCTGTGTCCACTCAGGCATACCTCTCGGCGCTGCCATTGCCAGGTGTTGTCTGCCCGGTAGCTTAACAGCGAAGGGGTTTTCAGGTAGTGAATAGCATATGTGCACAGTAGGCCTGTGGTGATGGAACCCAACCATTGAGCCGCTAGGGGAATAGGGCTAACCCACCAGGCACTGAATGACATTGCGCTTAAAACGATAACCATCGTGAATTGAATTCCAGAGGGGGTTATTTTCGATTGCCAAAGCGTGAGTGACTCTTTGGCAGCCCACTGTTCGTAGGTGCGCAATGAAGTGCTGGATGAGTGGGATGTTTCGTTGTGCGCTAACGGCGAACGCCCTGTTTCAGAGAGCGGCTTTTTGCTGCAAGGTTTGGGTGATTTTGTCGACCAGTGGCTGGAAGTGTTCATCGGTATCCTTACCGGTTATCAGTCTAAATAGCGTAGGGTCCTGTAACGAGAGTAATTCTACAAAAAGCTCGCGCTCTGGTTTCGTTGCTGAATCAAAATGGTGATCGATGTAGGCCAGCATCGCTTCGTCAAGCTCTCGCATTCCTCGCCGACAGCGCCAGCGTAGCTGGTTTTTATCCATGGATCAACGCTACAGCCTACGCTGCACCAGCATTTTTTTGGTCTCAGCAATGGCCTTGGCCGGGTTTAAGCCTTTGGGACAGACCTGCGCGCAATTCATTATGGTGTGGCAACGATACAATTTGAATGGATCTTCCAATTCATCGAGACGTTCACCGGTGGCATCATCTCGGCTATCCACCAACCAACGATAGGATGCCAACAAAGCCGCTGGTCCCAAATATCGATCGCTGTTCCACCAGTAACTTGGGCAGCTAGTAGAGCAGCAGGCACACAGAATACACTCGTAGGCACCATCGAGTTTTTCTCGGTCTTCCGGTGATTGCAGCCGCTCACCGTCTGGCGGTGCTGGGGTATCGGACTTTAGCCAAGGTTCAATGGAAGCGTATTGCGCATAGAACTGAGTTAGATCAGAGACCAAGTCTTTCAATATCGGTTGATGGGGTAGTGGATAAATTTTCACATCACCGTCGATGTCCGCCAGTGGCATGGTGCACGCCAGGGTGTTTGAGCCATCAATATTCATTGCGCAGGAACCGCAAATACCTTCACGACATGAACGCCTAAAGGTGAGCGTTGAATCCATTTCGTTTTTTATTTTGATGATGGCATCGAGTACCATGGGCCCGCAGGTGTCCATGTCCACCTCGTAGGTGTCCACTTGTGGGTTTGAGCCGCTATCAGGATCATACCGATAGATGTGGAACTTGCGCACATTGGTAGCGCCGTCAGGTGCCGAATGCACTGTGCCTTTTTTTACAATGGAATTGGCCGGGAGTTTGAATTCAGCCATTGCTTGCTCCAAATAAGTAAGATGGAAAAAACATCACGTTTTAGTACACCCGAGGTTTCGGTGGAATGACCTCACACTCATCTGTCAGTGTGTACAAGTGAACCGGTCGGTAGTCGATCGATACATTGTCTTTCTCATCAGTCCAAGTCAACGTATGTTTCATCCAATTGTCGTCATCACGTTCTTCACAATCATCCCGCGCATGTGCACCACGACTTTCGGTCCGATTCAATGCACCATGTATGATGGTTTGCGCTTGACTTAATAGGTTTTCGAGTTCTAACGTTTCAATAAGGTCGGTGTTCCAGATCAAATTCTTGTCGTCCACACGAACATCATCGAATTGATCAACGATCCCTCGCATCTTCTCTACGCCTTCAGACAGCGAATCACCCGTACGAAAAACGGCGGCGTGCTTTTGCATAGTCCGTTGCATATCATCTCTGATAGCGGCGGTGCCCGTCGATCCTTTCGCGTTACGAACTCGATCCAGGTGATCCAATACAGGTTCGGTGCTATTTTCTGCCATCGGTTTATGCTTCGTGCCTGGTTCAATCAGTTCAGCAGCCCGCAGAGCCGCAGCCCGGCCGAATACCACAATATCGAGCAGTGAGTTACTGCCCAAACGGTTTGCGCCATGGACAGAGACACAGGCAGCCTCACCGATTGCCATTAAACCCGGAACCACTGAGTCTGGCTCGCCGTCTTTGAGCGTAACCACTTCGCCGTGATAGTTGGTGGGTATGCCCCCCATGTTGTAGTGAACGGTGGGGAGGACCGGGATAGGGGATTTGTTTACATCCACACCCGCAAAAATCTGCGCCGATTCTGAGATCCCTGGTAAGCGCTTTTCAATGACATCGCTGCCTAGATGCATTAAATTTAAAAAGATATGGTCGGCATCTGCGCCAACACCTCTACCAGCATTGATTTCCATGGTCATGGATCGGCTTACCACGTCTCGTGAGGCGAGGTCTTTGGCATTAGGTGCGTAGCGCTCCATAAACCGTTCGCCGTCAGAGTTTGTGAGGTAGCCACCTTCGCCTCGAACGCCTTCGGTTATCAACACACCCGCGCCATAGATACCGGTGGGGTGGAATTGAACGAATTCCATATCTTGTAGTGGCAGGCCAGCGCGAAGCACCATGGCGTTTCCATCACCGGTGCAAGTATGCGCTGAGGTGGCAGAGAAATAGGTACGACCGCAGCCACCGGTTGCCAGTACGACCATATGGGCCTGAAAGCGGTGCAGCTCACCCGTGGCAAGATCAAGCGAGACAACACCTTTGCACTGACCGTCTTCCATGATTAGGTCGATGGCGAAGTGTTCAATATAAAATTCGGCTTTGTGTTTTAAGGATTGTTGATAGAGCGAGTGCAAAATGGCGTGTCCGGTCCGATCGGCCGCCGCGCAGGTACGCTGCGCGGTACCTTCACCAAAACGGGTGGTCATCCCGCCGAAGGGGCGTTGGTAGATTTTTCCTTCCTCGGTGCGGGAAAAAGGTACGCCGAAATGTTCCAGTTCGATAACGGCCGGCATGGCTTCGCGACACATATACTCTATAGCGTCCTGGTCGCCAAGCCAATCAGAGCCCTTGATCGTGTCATACATATGCCAAGTCCAATGATCTTCACCCATGTTTCCAAGGGCTGCACTCATACCGCCTTGCGCCGCTACTGTGTGTGATCGAGTGGGAAACACTTTGGTGATACAGGCTGTTGATAGCCCTTCGGCCGCCATGCCCAGTGTTGCTCGTAAGCCAGCTCCGCCGGCTCCGACAATCACTACATCGTATCGATGATCGATGATCTTGTATGCGTTACTCATTGAGCCAATGGTCCTTAGGTTGTTATCCGCCGAGCGTGACGCGAAGTACTGAAAAAATACCGATCACGGCGAGCAGAATGCAGGCGAAGGTGACGAGGATGATGGCCGCCGTGCGTGTGGCATGATTCCCCACATAATCTTCAATCACCATTTGTAGGCCGAGTTTGGCGTGATAAAACGCGGCAATTAGAAACAGCACTAAGAGAACCGCAGAAGTTGGTTTTGCCATCCATAGCCTAACTTCCTCTTGCGACATACTCGGCAAAGCAGCGACTGAAAAACACAACCACAACAGCAAAGGGATCAGCGCTAACGCGGTGAGTCTTTGGAGCCAGAAGTGGTCGGTACCTTCTTTGGCAGAACCCAGACCCTTGACTTGCGATAATGGTGACCGTAAGTGTTTCATGACGCCCCCGCGATAATCCAAGTGACAACCGACAGTGCCACCGCAGCACCAATGCAAATTTTGGCTGACTTCATCGCGTCTTCAAGCTCAAAGCCTTTGCCGATATCCCAGAACAGATGACGGATGCCATTGCAGAAATGGAAGTACAACGTGAAGGTAAAGCCGAACATCACCAGTTTGCCGAACCAGGATTGAATGAGACTGCCGGCAAACCCATAACCGTCCGTTCCGGCGGCGCTGGCGAGAACCCAAACCAACAGAACCAATGCCAGCGAATTAATGACCCCGGTGATTCGATGGGATATGGACACGAGCGCAGTGAGCGGTTGTTTATACACCTGCAAATGTGGCGACACAGGTCTTGATTGTGGGCTTGCCATAACTGGATCTCTAGTAAGCTTAGAAGTCGGTACAGCGACCATTTTTTTCCCAATCTCCGTAGCGGGTAGGTTCTGGGCCTGTTTGCCCACCGATCTCGGGTGGATTGTGGCCAACCAGCGTTGATTCTGTATCTGTTTGCCCGCCGTCTGGGCTGGGGTGATCCCCACTTATTTCTGGGTTCTGACCTGGACTGTCATCTTGGGCCTTAGAAATGGTGGGATCGCACGCTGATGTTTGCTCGGAGGGAGGTGGATGCTGACTGCCACCAGACGCCTTACCCATGCTCGTGTTATCCGCTGGATTGTCAGGATGACTTTCGCTGTTAATGGAATGCGTCATGGGATGCCGTAGGTTTCGATACAATTGTAGCAAAATGGGCACCGAGTTCGGCTTTAGCCCCACGGATAATCGTAATGAATCAACAGTGGCAGACTTTTCTGCAGACAATCGGTTTCGTTGGTCTTAATACGAGTCACTCAGACTCAGAGATCGGTGGATCACGGGCTTTGCTAACCAATTCCGATGTTGCGCTGGTAGAGGCATCGGATCTTGCGGTCATTCACGTATCCGGTGAGGATGCGTTCGATTTCTTTCAGGCTCAAATCTGCAATGATCTGTCGATGGTGCAGGCCGATTCTGCCCAGACCAATGGCTATTGCAACCCCAAGGGTCGCTTGTTAGCGCTATTCACGGTGGTCAAGGTGGAGGCCGGCTTTCTAGTCATCCTACCGCGGGAAATGGCTCAAGGATTCATAAAACGCTTATCCATGTTTGTACTGCGAGCCAAGGTGTCGGTGGCGGAGCGGGAGGATTTGATGGTCTCTGCGGTGATTGCCAGTCAGCATTCGGCCGTCAGCACCTTGGCAAAGTTACATGATCTGAACGCCTTGCCTCACACGGCCATGGGGGCGGTAACCCTGAACAGTCAATCCGATGTGGAACGAATTCTCATCAATTTTCCCACGCATGGAGAATCCGATAAAGCCCGGTTCCTGTTCATCGGCCCCGTCTCAGCGCACATCGATTTCTGGCAACACTGTCAGCAGCACTTTGCCGAAGACGCATGTGCCTTGGTCACTTACGATACCTGGCGTGCCTGCGATATCACCTCAGCTCAGGCCAGTGTGGTGACCCAAACCCATGAGCAATTCATACCGCAAATGGTCAATCTTCAGCTTACGGGGGGGGTGAGTTTTAAAAAAGGGTGTTACCCAGGCCAGGAAATCGTTGCCCGCGTGCAGTATTTGGGCAAACTGAAAAGACATATGCGCAGATTCAGTGTTGAATTGAATCAGTTGCCTACGCCGGGTGCCTCTGTGGCATCTGCCGACGATCAAAACGCTGGGATTATCGTCGATGCAATACCGCGTTCTTGTTCAGTGGAGCAGGGTGTATTTACTTCCTCAGAATTTGCGCAAAACACGGTGGACTTACTCGTTGTCGTTAAGATGGATAAGCCGATTGATTCGTTTAGAATCGATGGCGCTGTTTTGACGAGTGAACCTATGCCTTATGATTTCGTTGAACTGGGCTGATCTGTTTTGTGCTCAGCCATGACATTCATGACATTGGCTAGCAGTATGATAGCGGCACCGAAGAATACCGGCCATAGCAATGGTTCTTGATAGAGCACAAATCCGATAACGGTGAGCAGCGGCAGGCGCAGAAATTCAAAGGGAATAACCACGGTGGCAGGCGCTAAAGTCAAGGCTGTGGTGATGCAATAGTGAGCCACTAAACCACATAGGCCGATCAACATGGCCCACGGTGCAGTGGTGCGATTCAGCCATTCAATGTCCATATCAATGCCCGCACATACCAATCCAAATACCGCTTGAAGTGTAACGAGCCAAAACATAATGCACATGACCGAATCGGTGCTGGATAACTTTTTCGTCGCAAGCGTTGCTCCAGCAAAACCAACCGCCATCAACGCTGCGGCAACCGTGGCCAAGTTGAGTGTTGATAGGTCCGGTCTGGCGACAACCAATATTCCTAGGAAGCCAGTACCGCAGGCGATGATGCGTGGTGCAGTCCAGCGTTCGCCAAGCACCCAAGGGGCAAACGCGGCCACCCATAGTGGTGTTGTAAATTCGAAGGCAAAAAGTTGCGATAGCGGTATGAGCGTTACTGCAAAAAGCCACAGATTCTGACCAGCGAAATGCGAGACATTTCGGAACAGATGTAAACCCATTCTTTGAGTGCCAATTTCGTGTAGTTTGCCGCGGGCGACAGCCAGAGACACCACCACCACAATGCCAAAGAGCGAGCGATAGAGCATGATCTCAAAAGTATCCAGAGCCCCGTTTAAAGTTCGAGCTGCTATCGCCATCACAGAAAAGCTGACGACTGCGCCCAACATCCACACCGCTGCCTGAATTGGCTGACTTTTCGATTGGCTCATTGACGCATAATGGCAGAATGAAACGTGTTTATCGCGCTGCCAACATTATTGAAGCGCAAATATTGCTCGATGACTTAAAAGCCGCTGGCCTTGAGGCTCGAATATCGGGTGCCTACCTCAGTGGGGCCGTTGGCGAGCTACCGCCAAGCGAACTGATTAGTGTTTGGATTTCTTCCGATGCCCAT
>JAHQVR010000175.1 GCA_019634245.1 Gammaproteobacteria bacterium | reverse complement strand
GGTTGTCTGGATGTGAATAGCGGCGCTTTGGAAATTCGCGCCAACGCAGCCCCGACTGCCAACATCCGCGATACGGCTACCACCGGGTCGGTGGTTGTTACATCCAACACGTGGGTGCCGGCACCACCCATTGGCTTTGCTGAACCAACAGCGACTCCAGCGATTCCCGCTACTCATGTGTTGAGCTTGCAATTTGCCGGTTCCACACGGGGCGTTCTTAACGACCAATTAAACGACGGTATTAGCCCGACGCCGGCTGGGGATATCGTGCTCGACAGTAATGAACCCGATCCAGGGCTGCAAAACAATGATCTCGCGATCATTAGTAATTGTGACTTTGGTGATTTATTCCGTGTCAGTAATGTGGGCACCAACAGTGGCAACATCGTTATCGAGCATGGTGCAGCGGTCAACTCCAGTGGCGCCTTGACGCGAGCCTATGGCGCACCCGCCACCATCGATCAAACCATCGTCGCCAAATTTCACTCCAATATCTACTTTGTTGCGGATACCGGGTTAACAAACAACGATGGAGACCCAATCACCGCGTTGTATCAGCAATCGTTACCCTATGACCCAGTAAATAATCCACCGACGCAATTAGTGCTCGGCGTAGAGAATATGCGAATTGCTTTCGGCATTCGAGACAATACCGACACTCTGAGTTATGTAACGCCCGATAGCGCAGCGTTTGTACCAGGTGATGTTGAAAGCATCCGTATTGGATTACTGATGGTGTCTTGGGATCGCATGGCCTCTACAGAAGACACCACGACCTATATTTTGGCAGGGCAACCCATCCCGGCCTCGGCAGCATCCAATGACGGAAATACACATCCGCAGGATTTACGTTTCCGCCTAGCCTTCAATGCCACGATAAAAGTCAGAAATAGAAGAAACAACCTATGAAACATCCGAGACCACATCAGAATAAACAGCGCGGTACCGCATTGCTGGTGGCGCTGGTGATGATTTTCATGCTCTCTATTATGGGTATTTCTGCCATGCGCAGCTCTACGATGGAGAATCGCATGGCAGCGAATTCCATCCAGGCATCTAACGCGTTTCAGGCTGCAGAATCTTCCACTGAGATTGTCTTAAACGATTACGCAAATATAAACGCAGCTTTAACTGACCAAGTCAACGGTGTTGCGATGAACACCACCGATGAACTCGATGGATCAACAATATCACTCGACGCGAATGTCACGTTGATGTATGTCGGCGACGGACCAGCACCAGGATTTTCTTTAGGCCAAGGCGGCACAAACTTTCGCGCGCTACGGTTGCAAACGAACGGCACCGGAAATATTAATGCGGTGGCTGCCAGTTCTGAAGTTGAACAGGGCGCCTTCCGAATAGCTCCGGCGGTCGACTAATTTCTATTAAGTTTCGTATTTTCCTATTTTTATTAATGATAAGAGGTGGACAGCATGAAAGCCACGCCTAAATTTCTAGAGCAAGCTCTGCAACGCGCATCGATACGGAGTCTTAAAAGATCGTCCATGGCCACCGCCATGACGGCCGTACTCTTAGCAGGGCCTGCGTTTGCCGATGACACGGAAGTGTTTTTTGGTCAGGTGGATGCATCCGCCGACACTCAACCGAATGTTATGTTCGTGTTGGATACCTCTGGCTCCATGAACTGGAACGATGGTCAACCGCTGACACGTCTTGAGCGTATGAAAAACGCCATCATCACGATATTAGACAGTTCTGCTAACGTAAATGTAGGCATCATGCGCTTTAACGGCAGCAGCGGTGGCGGCTCGGTGCTGTACCCGGTCACACCGATTGATTCTACGGTGTGTGAGGCAGATAACTGCGGCGATTTGCATCTAATAAAGCGCCTGGCAGAAGGTGATGATGATGCAGAAGAGAATCTAGACAACAACAACGTCTATCTGGGTTCAAGCCATCTAAACTTAGGCGAAAACAACAGCGGCGATGAAACATTGGTGGGTATGCGTTTTACCGACATCAATATTCCTCAAGGTGTTGATCTAACCAACGCCAAAATTGAATTTACTGCAGCCAGTAACTTTAGTGGATCTTCTGTGCTAACGTTTCGCGCTGAACTTGTGCCGTCCGCCTCAGGTTTCACTAGTAACAATGGTGATCTCAGCGGCCGAAATGAAACTTCACAGTATGTGGAATGGACAGTGCCCGCATGGTCATCGAATAAGGTTTATCAAACACCGGACTTAACACCCATATTGCAACCCTTGATTGATCAAGCCGACTGGTGCGGGGGTAATTCGATCGCCATCGGTGTGGTAGGTTTTGGTAAACGCATTGCAAAATCTCACAACCAATCCCCAAATCAGTCACCGGCTCTAAAAATCAGCTATGACTCAACTAGCGTGGATTCAACAGGTGGATGTACATTAAACACAGTAGTGTCTCAAGTCCGTTCTGGCTCTGATGATGCTGAGCAGTATGTAAACAGTGGTTGGGTTGAGCGAGACAGTAGTGATTTGGAGTTTACAAGAGACGGTTCCACCCAACAAATGATCGGCATGCGTTTTCGCGACATAGCGATACCGCAAGGTGCCACCATTGAAAGTGCTAACATCGAATTTGAAGTAGATAAAAACCGTTCCGGCGACATCACTGTGCGCTTTTTCGGACATGATAGAAACAGTTCTTATCAGTTCAGAGAAAAATACAATCACATATCCAACCGAACTCTCACGACGGCCAGCACCGACTGGGCTATCCCTGTGGCGGCGCAAAACGCCAAAGTAAACTCACCAGATCTCAAGGATATTGTGCAGGAAATTGTGGACCGAGGTGGCTGGAACTCGGGCAACAGCATGGCGTTTATCGTCAAGCACGTCAGTGGTAATGGTTATCGAGAATTCGAATCCTACAATGGTGAGTCTGTGGCGGCACCAAAGCTGCGCATTACCTACTATGGTTCGTCGGCTGGAACAACGACAACCCCTAGCTATGTAACCGCTCGAGATAAACTAAAGCAAGTCGTCACCGGCATGACTGCCACCGGGGGTACGCCAGTTGTCGATGCTTTCTATGAAGCAGCCAACTACTATCTGGGTCGTGAAGTCGACTACGGTAAGAAACGCGGTCACTACACCAATCGCTACCATCGGGTATCTACCCCATTGTCTTATGCCAACGGCTCGGTTAGCAGGAGCGCTGGTTGCACCGATGAAGACTTGGATCATTCAGATTGTAAATCGGAAACCATAACTGGAACACCGACGTACGTGCCACCTTATGCGTCGAGCTGCCAAACAAACCACATCGTGCTGCTCTCAGACGGTTCTGCAACTTCAAACTCTGCTGCGAACAAAGTCAAGAGCCTGACCGGCCAGAGTAGCTGTGACAATGGAAACTGGAAAGAAAGCTGCGGTAAGGAACTCGCAGAATATCTTGAAGCCGGTGATTTTTCGAGCTTTGACGGTGATCAGAATGTCACCACGTATACCATTGGATTCAATAACAACGATCCATTTTTAACAGAACTAGCTCACGCTGGTGGCGGAACTTATAACACGGCCAATTCCAGTGCTGAATTGGTTAATGTATTCCAATCCATTCTCAGCGATGTGCTTGCGGTTGATACAGCCTTTGTGGCTCCGGCGGCAACAGTGAACCAATTCAACCGATTGACTCATAACTCAAGCATTTACTTTGCGTTGTTTAAACCGAACACTCGCCCAACCTGGAGCGGTAACCTAAAGCAATACCGTCTGGATTCGGATGATAACGGTGGAGTAATTATTCGAGATTTCGACACTTCCTCCGATCCGCGTGGTAAGCCGGCCATAGATGCAGGTACAGGTTTCTTCGCCTCTGACGCCGTCAGCGCCTGGAGCGATGTTACCGATGGCAACTCAGTGACCGCAGGTGGTGCGGCTGAACAATTGCCGGAAATCTCTCGCAACGCGTACACGTTCACCGGAGACGTATCTAATATTCCGGCCGCGGGTGCTAATCTGACCTTGACGTCTAATGCCCTGCATGAAGGCAATGGCTACATTACCGATGAAATGTTGGCAATTAATGATCGACCTGATGCTAGCGAACGAGCGGCCTACCGCAGTGGTTTGCTCAAATGGATACGCGGTGTTGATATTAACGACGAAGACGGTGACGGTGACAACACCGATTTACGCGCTCACATGGGTGACCCCATGCACGCACGTCCTGTGATTCTCAATTACGCGAATACAGCAGACACCATACATTCAACGATATTTGCAGCCACCAATGAAGGTTTTCTGCACGCCATAGATGCGCAGTCAGATCTTGGAAACACCTCCACTGGCGGGAACGAACTCTGGGCATTCATGCCACAAGAGTTACTCAGCAATGTTCAGGATAATTTCGACAACGTTGGCTCAGTAAAACACCCATACGGTCTGGATGGCGCATTAGCGACTTGGACAGATGATGCGAATGACAATGTTCGTATTGACAGCGGAGAAGAGGCCTATGTCTACGTCGGCATGCGCCGTGGTGGTAACAACCTCTATGCGCTTGACGTATCCAACCGCCTATCACCGAAACTTAAGTGGGTGATTCACGGTGGATCGGGTGGCACACCTGGCTTTGAAGAGTTGGCGCAGTCCTGGTCACGCCCAGTACCAGCAAAAATCATCTTTAATGGCGCCGAGCGACAGGTGTTGATATTTACGGCTGGTTACGATACCAATCAAGACCCAGACGACACCGGTCTAGTAACACCTCGTGTACCTGATTCACGCGGTCGCGGCATCTTTATTGTTGATGCGCGCACCGGCGCAAAAGTCTGGTCTGCTCTGGGCACCACAGGCGGTAATCAACTGTTTGCCGACATGGACTATAGCTTTCCTTCAGATATTCGCGTTATCGACATAGACTTCGATGGCTATACGGATCAGATGTATGTCGGTGATACCGGCGGGCAAATTTGGCGCTTCGATGTAACTCAACATCATCAATCAGGTGATTTACTCAAAGGTGGCGTGATCGCTAAGCTTGGCGGTGACGATCTGCAAGACAATCGTCGTTTCTACTATGAACCAGATGTTGCGTTGATCAACGAATCTGGCGAGCGATTTTTATCGATAGCGATTGGTTCTGGCTGGCGAGCACATCCCTTGGCAGAATCTAACACCGATCGATTTTATATGATTCGTTCTAATCACATCTATGGCGCACCAGAAGACTACGGCAAAGACTACGGTAAGGAAGTCAGCCCAGGCGTATGGGCGCCCATCACTGATGACGATCTGGTGGATGTAACCACCAACATTGAACCGGTTACTAATACCTACGGTTGGCGCATGGACCTACCCTATTACGCTGAGAAAGTTCTAGGTGATGCGATTACCATCAACAACCAGATCATCTTTACGACGTATCGCCCAGATGACAATGTTGCAGCCTGTTCAACAGCGATCGGCTCTGGCGGTGTCTATGTGGTTGACGTAGTAGACGCATCACCCACGCTAGACCTGGACGGTGATGGGGACATTGACATCAACGACCGTGAAAAGCCGTTGAAGCACGGTGGGATACCTCCGGAAGCAACTGCTTTGATCGTTGAAGCAGATGATCAAATCAAGCCGACCATACTGGTGGGCACAGAGCAGCCGATAAACCCAGAATTCGGCAATATGACACGCCGATCTTACTGGGTGGATCTGGGTAACGACACCAACTGATCGTTTGTTCGGGTTGTCATGAAACCAAAAAAGGCTGCAACATTCGTGTTGCAGCCTTTTTTTATAGCCCGGATTGAGCTCCGCGTAAGGTACACTACACCGCAGGCTCAACACCCAACTGTGCTATGACAAATTTCGTGGATAAACGCTTGCTCGACATACTGGTATGCCCGATCACCAAAGGGAAATTGCTTCATAAAGGCGATGAGCTGTGGAGTGTTCAGGCTGGTGTTGCCTACCCTATTCGCGATGGCATCCCAGTGATGCTGGAAAACGAAGCTCGAACATTAACTAGCGAAGAAATCGAAAAAGTTAAAGCCTCTAAATAGAGGCGTTAACATCCTATAAGAACGGTGTGTATTCGCAGTCTCTGCCGTGAATACGGTGGTTTCGAACCGGCGCGTTTATCGTACCGTGGGAAGATTAACCGTCAAAATATCAGATCGCGCTTCGAGCCAGCCAGTATTGCTGCCACTGTAGCGTCGAAATTGTATGTAAACACGCTCTTCATCCGACAATGAGTTTGACAAAGAAATGCTGTTGGAAAACTTTCTCCAGTTGGAGTTTTCAAAATCTCGAGTCTTGCTCACTCGGTAATGACTCGGACCACCCGTGACTTCGGGTGTCAGTATCGTTTCGAACGCACCTTCATCAAAAGTAATATTGGCCACTCGAATAGGCTCAAATCCAGGCTCTGAATCAGCCAACGAACTACCGGCAGTGCAGCGAGGCCCCGGAACACCATCGACCAACGTTACTTCTTTAATGATGCTGAAATTGCGCGAAGGCTCTTGGATTCGCACTCCAGAAAAGCGAGTTTTTGAAACAGTGACAACGACAGGAACATTTGGTATGTCAACTATTGCGCTACCATCGGTCCCAGTGTGCATAGATCCGAACTGTTTGTAGTTGCCATGTAAACCAAAACAAACGGCGGCACCAGCAACCGGCTCGCCACCTTCATCGACTACACGAACTCCAAACTTTGCAGCATGCGCCGACCCTACGGCACTTAAGGCCAATAGCCCAGTAGCGGCTATGAGCGCC